>JAPKZH010000235.1 GCA_026393905.1 Candidatus Aminicenantota bacterium | reverse complement strand
CCCGTATCGACCATGAAGAAAAGCGGGATGTCGTCGCCTGGAAAGACGGCGGCCGGACGATCTTTCCCTTCGACGACCTACCCCAGCTCGCTCTCGAAGCCAAGCCTCCGCCGCCTACGATATCCGAATTCGACCCGAAGGACGTGCCTGAACGGCTGGATTTTATTCCCGTTTCTCAGGGGCTGGAGTTTGCCATCGACCCGGATCACAAGCTCGATATTTTTGATGTGATCCAGGCCGAGGCGGCTGGGAGCTATTCCATCCACGGCGAAGTGACCTCGCCTTTAGATTATTTCCTGAACCTGTTCGGTTTCAGCGGGGGCTTCCTGGCGTTGGCCGAGGAGCCGGCCAAGGCCAAAGAGATCCTGGAGAGGTTCACGGAGGGGATCCTCAAGATCGCTCTGGAACAAGCCGAGCGCAAAGTGGACGCGATCAAGATCTCGTCCCCGTATGCCGGCGCCGGCTTCATCTCGCCCCGATATTATCGAGAATTTGTCTTGCCCTGCGAGCGCCGGATCGCCCGGGCGGTCAGGGAACGAGGGGTGCCTGTCTACACCCATACTTGTGGCGCCATTAATGACCGTTTAGAGATGATCGCTGAAGCAGGGATCTCCGGCATCGAATGCCTCGATCCGCCGCCCCTAGGCAACGTCGAGCTCAAAGAGGCGAAGGCCCGGGTCGGACGGACGATTTTCATCAAAGGGAACATCGATCCGGTCCATACCCTGCTCTTCGGCACTCCCGAAAGGGTGAGGAAAGACGTCCGCTCCAGAATCGAAGCCGGAATGCCCGGCGGGGGGTTCATCCTCAGCACGGCCTGTTCCATCGCGCCTCATACGGCCAAGGAACATATCCAAGAGTTGGTGCCCCTGGCCGAAGAAAGGGGGCGATACGGCGTCTAAGAGGCGGTTAAAAAAATATTCGATTTCCTATTGACTGTCTAAAATTGATAGTATAAAATCTGGTCATGCCTGCTGTGCTGGCTGGGCAGGTCACCCTCCTTGTTACCCCCTTTAGCTTAATTCCCTGAAACAGCCAGCTTCTATCTCTCCCGCCCTTCGGCCGCTCGTTCAACACTCCGTCTCATAGCCGAGGGCGGCATAATAGATGGCCCGGTCGAAAAAGAGCATGACCCGGTTATAGAGCTCGATGGCCTGGTAGAGGTCGAGGGCTGTGTCCAACAGCCCTTCGGATTGGACTTTCTGCCAGAGGTGCTTTCTGATCATGGCCAGGGAATGGATGATCTCCGAAAGGGCGAATCCTTCGTCCCGGCGCTGGCGGCCGAGCGCCGTCCAGTACAGCCTGATCTCGTCCTTGGCGGTTTCGTGGGAAATCCACCGGCCGAGCTGGCTGTAAACACGGAAGGCGCGTTGATGGAGCTCCTTCTCGTCGTAGCTTTTATAGGTGGGCAGGCTGGAATTCTGTTTGATATCCCGCAGCCAATTGTTGGTCAGCTCGCCGGCATCCTTCTCGATCAGGTGGACCAGCTTTTGTGAGACGGGCGTTTGAAAAAATGATTTTGGCTTTTCGTCATGCCCCATGGGTTCCCTCTCCGCATAGAATGTAGCACGGGGGAGACAGGCTGTCAATGAAAAAAAGGAGAGGGCCAAGGCCAAGAGGGTCTACTCATTGACCTTCTTAAAAATGCAAGTCATGCTGTGCCTCTTGCTGTTTTTTGCAAACAGGACGGCATATTCGATGTGCCGGTTCAAATACCGAGTTTCCTCCGGCCTCAAATATTGGCTTTCGATCTTTTTCGTTTCCACGAAATTTTGGATCATCCTGAGCGTGGTGTTGGTCTCGTCGTCTTTGACATGATAATCAAGACCGAGATCGCGATAATAGTCAGGCAGGGAACTATGAACGTCCTCGATGATGTAATACCCGCCGGGCTTCACATAGGGAAACAGGAAACCGAAGCTGATCTGCTGCTGGTCCATGGCATGCCCGCCGTCGTCCAGGATGATGTCGTAGGCGTTTCCATACGTCCGAATAAAATGTTTGAGTTGATTCCGGTCAGCTTGGTCGGCGACAAAAGTATGGATTCTTTTGGAGTCCATGGAGGACATGTCGGCGATATCGATGCCGTAGACGGAGGCCTTGGGAAAATAATGCTCCCAGAGACGGAGAGAACCTCCCCATTCGATACCGATCTCGAAGATCTTAATCGGCTCATATTTGAGCGGATAGAAAAAGCGCTCGTAGATCTCCGTGAAGCCGTGTCCGGAGAGGCCCTTGTCGGTCGTGTTGCCGGCCAAGGCGTTCAGCTCCCCGAATTTCCGGGCGGAGTCCTTGCACCCGGCAAGACAGAGGGCCATCATAATCCAACTCGTCATGAAGAATAATTTTGATGTTTTCAAAGTCGTATCCTTGGCGGCATTGTTCCGAACCTGAAAAGGCTCGTCATTTTCACGTGAATTCGTTACCCTTGGACATCGACGGCTCCCGGCCGAAGCCAGAATGAGTTGTCGAGATATCGATTATCCATGGCCGTTTTTTTCGATTACTTGATCAGCCTCCTTTTCATCATTTTGAGGCCGATAGAAAACGCGATCACCTCCAAAACGAAGATGACGAGAAAGTTGATGATTAATCCTGAGGAATAGTCGCCGGAGAAGACCGCCCGGGAAATCTTGACGGCATGGGTCAGCGGCATGAACGAGGAGAGGGTCTTCATCCAGGGGGGAAACCGGTCCAGGGGGAAGAACACTCCCGAAAAGAAAAGCATGGGGGTGATAATGAGCTCCGTATAATAGTTGAAAAAATCGAAGCTGGGCGCGAAGGACGTCACGATCATCGCCAGCGAGGCGAACAGGACGCCGACAAAGATCATCAGGACCAGGAGAAGCAGCAGGCTGAGCAGGGACACCGGCAAAATCCCCATGAAGACGGCGACCATGATCATCAGGGACCCGCTGATCAGGCCCCTGAAGGAGGCCCAGGCGATATCGCCGGCCACGGCATCTTCCGCAGAGACAGGCGTGGCGATCAGCGAGTCGTAAAGCTTTTCGTGGACGATCTTGACGAACGTGCCGTACAGGCATTCAAATGTCGAGGACATCATGACCGAGGAGACCACGACTCCCGGGACAAGGAAGTACAGGTAAGGCTTCCCGCCGAAGTACCCCATGTAGGCGCCCATGCCGATGCCGAAGGTGATGAGATAAAACAGGGGCTCGATCAGGCTGACCAGGAACGTCGGGACGACAAACCGTTTATAGGAGACAAGGTTCCGGAGGAAGACATAATAGATCCTGTAGGACAGATTCATTCGATCAAGCCTCTGCCGGTGAGCTTCAAGAAGACGTCTTCCAGAGTCGCCGGTCGGGTCAAATAATTGGGGAGATCGAGCTCGATCAGTCTCTTCATGACATCCTGCCCGTCACGGCAGTAGAAATATAGCGTATCTCCCACCCGCTCGTGCCCGCAGGCCAGGGAGGAGAGGCGCCCGATGATTTTTTCGTCCTCCTCTTTGGCGATCCTGATCTCCACGACTTCCCGGCCGATTTCTTCCGTCACCAAATTTGAGGGCACGCCTTCCTTCAAGATTTTGCCCCGGTGCATGATCACGACCCGGTCGCAGAGCTGCTGGGCTTCTTCCATGTATTGCGTGGTCAGGATCAGGGTGGCTCCTTGCGTCTTGAGCTGCCGCAGCCTTTGCCAGATCAGATGTTTGGCCTGGGGATCGAGACCCGTGGTCGGCTCATCGGCCACGATCAATTTTGGCTGATTGAGCAGGGCCCGGGCGATCAACAGCCGTCTCTTCATCCCCGTCGAGAGCTCGTCGATCTTGCTTTTCCGCTTGCTCTCGAGCTCGACGAATTTCAGAAGGTCGGCGATCCTTGTCTTTGCTTCCCGTTTGGGAATGTCAAAGAAATGGGCGAAGACGGCCAGATTCTCCGAAACGGTCAGGTCGACGTCCAGGGTGATTTCCTGGGGGATGACTCCCGTCATCCTCTTGATGGCCCGATTGTCGATATGGGCGGGCATGCCGTTGACGA
>JAPKZH010000135.1 GCA_026393905.1 Candidatus Aminicenantota bacterium | reverse complement strand
CGAACTTCCACCTGCCCAAGTCCACTCTACTGATGCTCGTCGCCGCCTTCGCCGGCTACGACCTGATCATGGAAGCCTACCGCTTGGCCATCGAAGAGCGCTACCGCTTCTTCTCCTACGGCGACTGCATGCTCATTATCTAAACGAGCTTCGGGAAGACCCGTTCCCGGTTGCTATTTTACAGTGATTATCGCGGCCGTCTGGGCAACTGCTTGGCCGCCTTTCTCCTTGGCGATCAGGGAGAGCATATAACGGCCAGGTTTGAGTTCGCCCGACGCCAAATCGATGAGGAGTTTCTTCGTCGGACCATCCGTGAATTCCCTGAGGATGACGATAGGAACGGACCATGAACCTGCCCCGCCCGTCTCCATGAGCTCGGCCGTTAGCTCGATCTCGGGATTCGGCCTGATGGATGTGACCCGAAGGGCCGCTCGTAACATCTTCGTCCCGGCGGGCAGGTCTCCAAGCAACGGGGAATACTCTTGCGGATCGTAAGCATAGAGGCTTTCGAGCGACGTCCCGGGCGAAGCGTAAATGTCATCGACTCTCCGGTCGGTAAGGAAGAGAGGCGGATCGAGCCAAAGGGCCGCCTCGCGAGCTTCGGGAACCGTGAGAGTCTGGAGGCCTCTGACCCCGTACAACGCGGCCCGGCCGCGTCGGGACGGCGAATACGAGCTGGAAAAACTCTTTCTCCAGATTGGGGTTCGTAATTCTCAGCGGAACGATGGACTCCGTATCCCCCTTCTCGTCGAAGATCAGGCAAAGGGCTTCAGCCCTGTTCGCCAGGGCACTCGCCGCAAGGCGGCGGGGAATGTTGAGGAAGGCTATGATAGCCGGCTTCCCCCTATCCATGATCGGCAGGGCCGTCAGCGGGACTTCGGCCGGGACCTGGAGCATGGGGTTCTCGGCCAAGGTGAGATCGATGATATGGAGGAGCTTCTCGTTTTCCGAATATTCGGAGAAAGGTTTCGGGTTGAAATATCCTCTCTGGCCGAAGACGGCGCATCCTGGCCTTTTGACCTTGACCCGGACATTATGGAAACGGCCGTCCCGTTTTTCATCGATATAATATCCGAGCACATAGTAGGTCCCGGTCACCTTTTGAATGGTCCTGTTGATGTTCTCATAACTGTTGATGTTGTCGAAATATTTGCCGCCCGACTCCCTGGCCAATTGTCTTAGTGCTCCATCGCCTATCAAATCTCTTTCTTCGAAAGGCGCGGATCCTGCGCTGGAGACATTGACGGCATAGACCGCGCTGTTGGAGCCCGCCAATTCCTTGCACATCTCGTTGTAGAAGTCTCGCAATGCGGCATCCCCCCACCGGCTTCCCGTTTCGTCAATAATATATTTCCCTCCGTACAGCGCATAGTTCTGGATGCCGGAGGAGAAGAGAATGATGTTCTTGATGCCGGGAATTTTTCGGAGAGCCTTCGCCAGCTCGGAAATTTGCGTCGCGAAGCCGATGGCCTCTTTCTTCAAGGTCTTTTGTTCAGCCTCGAAAATCCTTGCTGTCATATCAGAACCAATGGCTTGATCCACTTTCCGATGGTCTTTGACCCACTCGCTATCGAGCGTCCAGGCTCTCCCCAGGAATTTGCCGGGCCCCAAACGCTCGACGACTTGTCGGATTCTCCGGTGGTCGGACGTCAGATACTCGTGAAGGGTCAGCCCTTGTCTCGCCGAAAAAGACAGGACCCCGACTTCATCGTCGGTGCGGACCTGCGTATCGAGAAAATCCAGCGCGGCCGTCCTTGATTTCGATATTCCCGCTCTATTATTGAAAGCAAAATCGAAAAAGAGGAAGAATTTCCGGTTCGTGTTTGAAACAGACGCGGCAAGGACGGGAGGCTGCGGGACTTGTGGAACTTGATCCAGAGATAACTCGTGTTTTTCAAAATCCGTAATGGGCTTGGCTCGGCCATTGTCGTAAAGCTCAAAGTCGGATCTTGTTAAATCGGCGACCGCATTTCCGTGTTTATCCAGCAC
>JAPKZH010000628.1 GCA_026393905.1 Candidatus Aminicenantota bacterium | reverse complement strand
AGCGGGAGATCCGCTCGTTCCCGTCCCAGCGTTCCTCTGAGCTTCCGTCTTCAGGATCACAAGTAAGATCTGGAGAGCTCTCTCCGTCTCGCGCCAAAGAATTTTCTGCCCCCAAGATTGAAGAACGAGGTTCCCGGAACACCCTAACGATCAGGGAATCCCAGGACCGAGGCACGATACGATCTTATCCGACCCGGAAAAGTGAGGGACAGGCGTCCTCTCCCTCCTCCTCTTTCCGGTCATCGGGAGCGAGGGAGGAGCGGAAGATCGAGGAAAGGGCCATCACTCCCCGCTTCGAAAGGAAAGAACCCTCGTTAAATCCATCTGAAAGTCGGTCTCTCAGAGAATACCAGCCGAGGAGCTCGGGTTCGTCTTCTGCGCGGGATGATTCATTGGGCCGGATGATACAGGAGCGCTCGAGTTCGAGAGAAGCTCCGCCGGTCCAGAGTCCTTCGCGATCGGCGATTAAAGAGCGGGGGTCGAGTGAACGGGGCGGCAGCCCGAACGGTTTTCTTTCCAGCTATGAGTCGAGATCTTCCTCCTCAACCAGGAGTACCAGCGCCCCTTCCCGCAGCTATAGCAGCCCTTCCAGGAGTTATAGCTCGTCCTCGCCGAGTTATAGCGCACCTTCCCGCAGTTACAGCAGTCCGTCCAGGAGTTACAGCGCGCCTTCACGCAGTTTTAGCTCTCCGTCCCGAAGCTCGAGCGCGCCGTCCCGAAGCTTCAGCGCTCCTTCCCGTTCGTCCTCCGGTTCGAGCTCCCGGTCGAGCTCCGGCATCTCCCGAGGTTCTTCGTCCCGGTCGTCTTCCTCTTCATCCTCTGGTTCGGGCCGCGCCCGCAGAAAGTAGCCGAGGCCGACGGCCAATTTTTTCTTTACATTTGCTTTTTTCAGTGGTATAAAATATTCTATTTTCTCTATCGGGAAGACTTCTCGTTTGGAGGTATCCGCAATGAGATTGAGAGCCAATTCCGAGAGCGCAGCTGTCATTCTAGGTTTTTGCCTGCTTTCATTTTTTCTCATAGTCTCGGGGACCGCAGCCTGTAAACAGGCAGCCCCGCCGGCCGCCACAGCCGGAGGCCGGCAGGCGGCTTCTCCCGAGCCGGCCGCCGCCGGAATCAAGGAGGGGCTGAATGACGTGGCGGGAACGGTGAAAATCGGCCTCGGCAAATATTTTTATGTCCCGACCATCCAGGGATTCGACATCGCCATCATAGGCCAGGTGGACGGCGGCGATGCCGGCAGGCTTGTCGACAAGGAAGTCCGGGTCAAGGGCGAATTCAACCGGGAGAAGCCCAACCTCCTGATTGCCCAGACGATCGACGTCAAAGAAAGCGCGACCCAATGGAAAAACGTCTACACGACGACCGATAAAGCCTCACCCGCCGATTATTTTGACCAGAAGACAAGGGGCGATTATCTGGGACTGAAGATCACGAACATCAACAAAAGCGAGGACTGGGAAGGAAAGGGCAAAGGAAAAGTGCTGGGAAAGCTTGTTCCCGGTGCCAACAGCCAGGGCTTTGCGATCTCCTTCGCCGACGACAAAGGCAAAGAGATCGGCAAGATCATCATCGACAGCACCACCGAATTCGCCAATTACTACATCAAAAAATTGAGACTCTTCGACACTTTCTGGTTCTATTTCAACATCAAAGAGAGCGTGGATAAGAAGCTCCGCCCCAAAAATAAGGAGCTCTTCCATGCCGATGTCGTCTTTGCGGGGCTTTATTAATTTATTAGAGAATTCAGTTTTTTCAGACCGTCCAGGACGTCGGTTTTGAAGTGAATGCCGATGATCCGTCGGCCCCTCTCCCTAAGAGCCTCCCTATCGCCTCTGGCCTGCGCCTGTTTGAGAATGCTGAACGAGCAGAATGAGGAGCGTGAGCCGGGCTCATCGGGAACGGGAACGTCGATCTTGTCCTCGGCCGTGAGCTGGATGAATAGGCCGTTTCCGGCGTCTCCTTTGTGGAGCTGTCCCGTAGAATGGAGAAAGCGCGGGCCGAATTCGGATGTGACGGCCAGCCAGGTCTTGGAGCGAAGCTTGGCCGTGAGTTTTTGAACGGCGGCGTCGATCTCGGGCTTGGGGGGAAGAAAAGCCTGGATGACAAGATAATTGCCGGCCCGGGCATTCCTCAAAAAACGGCCCAAGCCCTCTTCCATGCTTGTCGCCGGCGCGTCTGAATAAAGAGCGAAATCCGGGCCGTCAAAATCCGGCTTTCCGTCGGCAAAACGGCCTCGTTCCTTATAAATGTTCAGCAGGGCTTCGGTCTTTTTCTTCGATGCCGCCACGTTGGGCTGGTCGAATGGGTTGATTCTTAAAACATGGCCCGCGACAGCCGTGGCCATTTCCCAAAGAAAGAACTGACTGCCAAGCTCATAAAGGTCGTCCAGGGCCATGACGACGAGCGGCCGGCCGGCTTGCTTGAGCAGCCCGACCACGGGCTCATACGTCCTGTCCTCCGCAAGCTGGATGGCGACAAAGACCCTGTCTTGGCCGAGCTTATCTGGAACGAACTCATGCTCTTTAACGATGGGCAGTATGCCCCTCCCGTCTTTTCCCGTGCTTTCGGCAAGGAGTTGCTCGACCCAGGCGCCGAAGCTTTCCATGCGGGGTGAGATGAGAAACGTCGCCTTGTCTTTCCCGGCCTGAGCCAGGACTCCGAGGAGCAGGCCGAGAGAGGCTCCCGGGTTGTCGGGAAGGCTGGAATTGCGACAGAGCCTGGCCGCTTTTTGGCCTTGTTGGAGGAGCAAGGAAATGTCCATGCCGATGAGCGCGGCCGGGACAAGCCCGAAAGGCGATAGGACTGAAAATCGGCCTCCGATGTCGGGATCGCCCGAAAATGAGCGCCGGAATTCGAGCGAGCGGGAGATCTTTTCAAGACGCGTTCCCGGGTCCGTGATGGCCGCAAACTGGGCGCCTGCCCGCGCTTTTCCCACGGCATCGGCTGCCATTGTATAAAAGAAATTCAGGAAGGAGTCCGTCTCGAGCGTAGTCCCGGATTTGGAAGAGACGATGAACAATGTTTTTTCCAAGGGAAGAGAATTTTTGAAGCCCAGGACGGCCTCGGGGTCCGTGCTGTCGAGAACCTTCAGCTGAAGAAAGCCTTTGGCGGTGCCGAAGACCTTGCCGAAGACCTCGGGGGCCAAGCTCGAGCCTCCCATCCCGAGCAGAAGGGCATGTGTGTACCCGGCCTGCCTGACTTCCTCGACAAAGCGTCCTATTTCAGGAAGCGCTCCGGCCATTCTCTCCGGCGCCTCCAGCCATCCCAGGCGGTTCGAGATTTCCTCGTCTTTTTCTGCCCAGACCGTGCTGTCTTTTTTCCAGATTCGGGCGATCAGGCCGGACCTCCGAAAATCGGCCAGGGCTTCTTGGATGGGACTTTGGAACGATTCCAGGTTAAACGTCTCAATCAATGGGACGGCCATGTTTTGAGATCATTGTATTCGTTATCCAGATTCTTTTCAAATCGCCCGAGGCGGAAACTCGACGGCCGTCACGGTAGCTGATCAAAGCCTGCCTGAGATGCTCCCAATATGTGATTTCGAAGAGGCGTTGGTATCGCCCCTGAGGCCCCAAAGCGGAGGGGGGCCCCGGCGGCTTTCCGACGGGGGGAACCGACGGAACTGGTTCCCCAGGGGCAGGGGGCGATACCAACGCCTCTTCGAAATCACACAAAGGGATGCTTACAATTTTTGAAAATATTTGACAAACCAAAAGAAAGGCATGGTAAAATATTAGCCTCGTTCGTGAGAAAAAATTGAATGTCCGATAAGGAGCCTCTGAAATGATGAAAGTAAAACCATCAGGCCTGATAGCATTTATCCTGCTCTTCCTGCTCGGCCTCGGTTGGCAAGCCGCAGCCCAGGGCCAGAAGCCCGATTACGGCAAAATCGTGGGCACATGGAGCCTGGAAGTTAGCGCCGGCAATGAGTATTACTACCTGACTCTGGAGCTCGCGGTCAATGAAGGAAAACTGGGCGGAAAGCTCAGCGAGCAGAGCGGAATGTTCAAGGACGCCCCTCTCTTGGAAACGGCGTTTGACGGTCAGACGTTAAAGTATTCCGTCAAGATTCCGACACCTCCGGACGGAGCCGAGAGACCGGTCAAATTCGAGATGAAGCTTGTGGATAATAAGCTGGACGGCGCGATCACCATCCAGGATTTGGAGATAACCGCCCCGGTTACCGGCACGAAAAAATAGGCGCTATCGGACGGACTCAATCATCGCCCTCAGCTCCTCGACGAGCTTGTCCAGACTCCCGTCAAAGCCGATGCTCTGGAAACGGATTTTCCCGTTTTTATCGATGATGAACTTGGTCGGGATGCCTTCGACCTTGAAGGCTTCGATCACCTTATTGTCCAGATCAAGGAGGACGTGGAAAGGATATTTGTTCCGGGCGATGAAGTCGGCCGCGTTTTTCTTCTTGGCCTTGTTTTCCATCCGCTCCCAGGCGTTGATGAACAGGAACCGGACCTCGGCATCTTGGGCGTATTTCTCCACGGCCCTTTTCATGCCGGGGAATGAGTTGAGGCAGGGACCGCACCAAGTCGCCCAAAAATCGATGATGACGATTTTCCCTTTCAAGCCGGCCAGGCTGACGTCCTTCCCGTCGAGGTCCTGGAGCGTAAAATCGGGAGCCGGAAGGTCGAGCATCTGCTTTTTAAGCGCACCCCCGGCCCTGCCCTCCGCGGCCTGATCGATCTTGGCCATGTATTCGGCCAGGCCTTCCTCGCTTCCCTTACTCTTTTTATAGGCTTCCTTGAGCCAATCTTTCATGCGGGCCGTGCCCAAGCCGGCCGCTATAAATCGCTCGATCTCGGACGTGGCTTTTGCCGGATCACCGGCCTTGGCCAAGGCCTCGGCGTAGCGCTCATTGGTCTCGGGGTCCCCGCCTCTTGTCAGCCTTGCCGATTCTTGAAGGGTTTTGAGCGCCTCCCCGTTTTTCCCGAGTTTCAGGAGGACGGCGCCCTGGGTGGAAAGCACATAGCCCAGGGAACGATCGATGCTTGCCTTCCATTCCTTGTCCGTCAGGGTGGACGGCTTTTTGATCGTCGGTGTGCTCAGCTCCCGGCGGACCATATCGACGGCTTTGGCCGCCATCGCTTCTGCCAGCTCGAGCTCTTTATTGTTTTTGATCATATCGACGGCCAGGACGCTGTACGAGGTCCAGTTGGCATCGTTCCCGTACTGATCCAGATAGGCTTTGGCTTTCTGGTATTCGCCCTTTTTGATGAAGCCTGAAAGCATGAAATAATGCAGCTGGGGGATCAGCACGCTCTTGGGGAAGTCTTTTTTGAACTTTTGGACGAGCTCCGTTCTCTTCTGGACATCCTCGGTCTTGGTGAGCCCTTGGAACCGCTCGGCCTGGACGAATTCTCCCTCGGGATCTCGTTCTTTGATGAGCGCGGCGTACTTCGATGCGTTTTCTCCGTTCTTGAACCGGACGGACCAGCTGTAGAGCGTGTTCAGGTCCTTGACGGTCAAATCCGGGCTTTTCGCCAGCGCTTCGAGCTCCTGGCGGGCGATCGCTTCTCCTTCCTCTTTTTTTAGGCGCGTGATCAAGCCCAAATAAGAGGCCAGGAACTCTCGTTTAGCCTCCGGATGGGCGGCAAAATCTTTGTCAAACAGCTCCAGCGCCCGCACCGGGTCTCTTTCCAGGTCGGCACTATTTGTCCCCCAGCCGCCCAGGGCTTCGGCCAGCCCGGCTTGGGCGCCGGCGACCGGGGTGCCGTTTTGATCGTTGAGCAGGATGACGTAACCTTTTCTCTGGTTGCTCTCCACGGTCCGGCCGCTCAAATATTTGAAGACGATGCCTCGGGCTTCTCTTTTTATCTCCAGGGTTCCCGTCCAGTGATTCTCGATTTTCTGCAGGGTAAGGCTCTCGGCTTTCGGCTGACCTTTGGCGTAAATATAGGCGACGGCCTCGATGGATTCCGCGTTGGCCAAGCCGGTCCCGGCCGGGTCGAAGCGAACCGTGATGGTATCGCCGGGGATGGGCCTCTCCGGAAGATAGGAAAATTTCGCCGGCGGCTGTTTCTTCGCGCAGGAATTCAGGATGATCAGGCCGACGACGAGAGCGCTCGAAACGATGACCTTCTTGTTCATAGATGGTCTCCTTTTCGTTTCTCATTTTTAGCATAATTTCAGGCATATTGGTAGCAGGAAAAACCGGAGGGCGGAATTTGCTATTCTTGCCTTTGCTGCGGAAGCACCGACAAATATGTGATTTTCTGTCGGCGCCGGATCGCCCCCCGCCCCCTTGGGAACCAGTCCCGTCGGACACTCTTGGAGGGAAACCATTATTCCGGATTTCCCTCCAACGCTCGCTTCGCTCTCTGCTTCCTTTCCATGGAGCATCCGGCGATGAATTCATGGGAGGATGCTCCTTGGAGGGGTGGCAGGGCGGGCGGGTATTCCCGCCGCCCGTTGGAGGGGGACCCTGTGAAAGGGTCCTCCTCCAAGAGTATCCGGGGCCCCCCTCCACTAGGGGACCTTGGGGGGGATTCCGCCACCGACTGATAATCAGACAAACGGCGTTGCAGGTTTGCTGCTTGCCTTTGGACTTTGAGATGGGTATGTTATTAGGAGGAAAAACCCTGTGGCGAGGATTATTTTTAAAAAAAAAAGGACGTTATTCCATGATGACAACAGGGACTGAAGCAGTCGGGGCCTTTCACCCGTCAAAGAAGCTCTATCGGTTCCTGGTTCTGGCGTTCGTGGCTTCCCTCTCCTTCGGCAGCTATTTTGCCTATGACATCGTGGGGTCGATCGCGCCGACCCTGGTCAAAGACCTCCACGCCTCCCGAGGGACGATCGGCACATTTTTTACCGCCTACAGCGTCGCCGCCATCCTGGCCGTGTTGATCGCCGGCCTGCTCATCGACCGGTTGGGGACGAGAAAGTCAAGCCTCCTCTTTTCGACGCTGGTTTTCATCGGGGCGGGTATCGTCTGGATGGCCCATAGCGTTCCGGTCTTTATTGTCGGGCGCTTTATTTTCGGAGCCGGTTCGGAACCTCTCATCGTCGCCCAGAGCACGATGCTGTCCCGTTGGTTCAAGAAATAAGAGCTGGCACTTTCCTTCGGCATCACCCTGACCGTGAGCCGGTTCGGTTCCTTGTTTGCCTTTAACACGGGCGAATTATTCGCCAGCTATTTCGGCAGCTATCGCTACGCCCTTCTTGTCGCCGTAGCGGCCTGCGGAATATCCCTCCTGGGAAACCTGATCTATATCGTCATGGACCGCCGGGGCGAGCATGTCCTCCATTTGAAAGATGAGAACGCCGGCGACAAGATTGTCTTTAAGGACATCAAGGAATTCAAGCCGACGTTCTGGTATGTCACCTTCCTCTGTCTGACCTTCTATTCGGCGATCTTCCCGTTCACCAACCTCTCGACGGACTTCTTCGTGGACAAATGGGGGATCGCCAAGGTCGCCCAGGCCTCCGGCGGATTCCTTCATCAAGTGTTCAACAATTTTTTCCATATGTTCAGCACGGCCGGAGGAATGACTTCGCTCATCATTTTCGCGTCCATGATCCTGGCCCCGTTCGCAGGGCATCTTGTCGACAGGATCGGGAAACGGGCCAGCCTGATGATCATCGGCTCCTTGATCATGATCCCCAGTCATCTGGTCATGGGCGTGACGCGTCTTTATCCCGTCTATCCGATGATCGCTCTCGGCGCGGCCTTTGTTCTTGTCCCCGCCGCGATGTGGCCTTCGATTCCTCTCATCGTCCGCAAAGAGCGTGTCGGAACGGCCTTCGGGCTGATGACGGCGATCCAGAATATCGGCATGGCCATCTTCCCGGTTTTGAACGGCGTCCTGCGAGACCTGACCCAGACCTATACGAGCAGTATGCTCATGTTTACGAGCCTGGGCTTTTTCGCGTTGATTTTCGCGCTGCTTCTGAAACGGGCGGATGCCCGGGAGGGCGGCGGGTTGGAGCGGGCCGCCGGGAAAGCCGGCGCCGCGTAGAGGCATTCCGATGATCGATACCATCATCTCCGACATGGGCCAAGTCGTCCTCCACTTCAACAACCGGCTGTTTTTCCGGAAAATGACTCAATACACGAACCGGTCCGAGGAAGAAATCCGGGCGGTGACGCATGCCCATATCGAGATCGTCGATCTCTTCGATAAGGGGAAAATCAGGCCCGAGGAATTTTATCAAAAGGCCAAGACCGGGCTCGAGGCCGAAGTGAGCTATGAAGATTTTTTCGCGGCCTACTGCGACGTCTTCGCCGTCAATCCTCTCACCCTCGGGATCCTTAAAAAGCTGAAGCCGAAGTACAAGCTGATCCTTCTGTCCAATACCGATATCGTGCGGTTTTCTTATATCAAAAGGAAATTTCCGGAGCTGTTGATCTTTGACGGATATGTGCTGTCGTTCGATTCTGGCCTGATGAAGCCCGATCCTCGCGTCTACATCGCGGCCCTCGAACTCGCCGGTTCGAACCCTGAGCGTGCCGTCTTCATCGATGATATCCAGGAGAATATCGATGGGGCGGAGAGAGTCGGGATCAAAGGCCTTCTTTTTACGCCGGAGATCGACCTCGAGAAGGCCCTCCGGGACCTCGGCATCGAGCCTTAGGCCCTTGATTTTAAAGGATTTCTGTGCACGGAGGAGAAATCATGAAAAAAGCCTTCCTGACAACCTTGGTTTTATGCTTTTTCGCCTTTAGCTTTGGCTTCAGCCAAAGCACAGATAAGACGTATTTTTGGCCGGGGCTCGAGGAATACGTGTTCCACATGCTCCCGGCCGGCGGCTGGAACAGCCTGGGAACATTTTCGCCCGGCAGCACAGCCATGGGGGAAACGCTCTTTTCCAGCAGGGGATCCTCGTCCGGCTATCTCAACCCCGCTTTTTTGGCCGATCTTGGCCGTCCCCAAATGAGCATGAGCTTCCGTTTCACCGAGAACAATTACAAAACCTACAAAGACTTCATTCCCCTCTACAGGATGAATGTCAGGCCGGAAACGACCGCGTTCAGCCGCAACACGCACTATCTCGACCAGGCCGGAGTGGCCCTTCCCTTCGGCAGTTGGGTGGTTGCGGCCAACTATTTTCTTTTCCAGGAGTACAACATTCCTGATGTCAAATCAGGGATCGGCTGGTCCGGGTTCCCGGACAAAGCTCGGGAGTCGGGCGATTTGAAAGGGATCAATGTCGCGGCCGCCCACCACTTCAGCCCATCTTTTTCCATGGGATTTTCCGTTTCCTATATTTTCGGCGATATCTCCCGTTTTCAGGTCAGCCATCCTTATTATTATATCCTGGAGAACAGGCCCGGAGAAAAAAGACCGGTGCTGGTGGAGATTCAAACCCTTCTGCCGTTGTCCACCATCTCCGAGAATCACAGCCTCGACCTCAAAGGCGTCTTCTTCGGCTTCGGCCTGATTTTCAAGCCCGGAGAAAATTGGCAGATGGGGCTGTCGTTGCGCCCTCCCTTCGAGATCCGGATCAAGGCCGACATGAAGACCTCGTATGAAGGGGGCGTGAAAAGGCCGGATGAGTTTGTCTCGGATGATTTTTACACGAAACAGCCGTTCGTGGCGGTGGCCAGCTTCCTCTATAAACCGATTCCCCAAATGGGGCTGACGGCGGACCTCGGCTACTGGGGATGGGGCAATTTTTCCACGGATTTCACTTCGAGCTCGTACTATTACTACCTGGGAAAGAGTATCATTAAGCTGAACCTGGGCGCCTCCTACGCGATCGAGCTGCCCTTCGGAATCCTCAAGGAGCTGTCCGTGAGAGCCGGCTACATCTACGACCCCCAGCCCTACGATTATGATGAGAGCTTTTCCCGCAATTTCGTCTGCGCGGGTTTCAGTTTAAAGATGGGGTGCGTCAGCCTTGAAACGGCGGCCAAAATCAGCGTCATTTCCCCCGAGGCGCAGAGGTTCAAGGCCAACCAGCTCCGGGTGGGAGCCGCCTTGACTTTTTAGAATAATCGCCCTGGCTCCAACCCCCTCACGGCTCAAGCGTCCTCTGACGATTTTGCCCAATGAGCAGGTTGAACCCCGGTCCCGCTCGCTTTTTATTGTCCGAAAACTTTGACAAACACGTTCCGGTCCCGCGGACCGTCGAACTCGCAGAAATAAATCCCCTGCCAGGTCCCAAGCTGTAGATCTCCACCTTCGACGATGATGTGGATGGATGAGCCGACCAGACCGGCCTTGACATGAGCCGGGGAGTTGCCTTCGGCATGCCGCCAGGCAAGAGAATCCGGGACCATCTTCTTGAGCCCCATCAAAATATCCTCCTTCACGTCCGGGTCGGCGTTTTCATTGATGGTGACCCCGGCCGTCGTGTGGGGGACAAAGACAAGGGCTATCCCGTTTTCGATTCCTGAATTCCGGACCGCGCTCCGCACGTCGCGGGTGATGTCGAGGAATTCTTCCCGGGCATGGGTTTTAACAGCGATGACTTTCATGATGAGCCTTTAATTTCCTGACCGATCCAAAAATTTTTTTGCGCCTGTCCATTCGAAATCTTTCCGGATGAGTCTTAGAATATCATATTCTCGTCCAGGAACAGGAGAGGTTTTTTTTCATTTCATCATGAAAATTGTCGGCCAGAGTTCTTCTCTTCGAAAAACTAATATCAACGCAATAATTAAAATGACATCTCAGTTCGGGGGGCGCTTAGGCCGCCCGTAGCCCCCGGGGAACCAGTCCCGTCGGATACTCTTGGAGGGAAACCCTTATTTAGGGTTTCCCTCCAACGATCGCTTCGCTCTCTGCCTCCTTTCCAATGAGCATTTGGCGATGAATTCATGGGAGGATGCTCCTTGGAGGGGTGGCAGGGCGGGCGGGTATTCCCGCCGCCCGTTGGAGGGGGAACCTGCAAAAGGGTCCTCCTCCAAGAGTGTCCGGGGCCCCCCTCTGCTACGGAGGCTTGAGGGCGGCCTAAGCACCGCCCATACATTGTCACTTTATTTATTACGTTTGTATTAGCATTTTTTTCCGGCGCCGTTAAAATGCCTTTATTTAATTGAAAATAAATAGATTATAAGAAATCGAAATTTTCCAAAAAAGGACTTGACAGAGGTTGAGAAAATGTATAAATTGCATGATGTAAATACAAGATATTGTATTTATAAGCCTTAAATTCCACAATATATGGCAGTCAGGTAGGGGCTTTTGGTGCTTTTTTATTGATCTTTTAGCTTGTTCGAAGGGTAAGGAGGTGCGGGGTGAACTCGAGAGTTATTTCCAGAATTAAGAAGCGTGATGGAAGCGTTGCCGATTTTACCCAAGACAAGATCACAAACGCCATTTCGAAAGCCATGGCGTCCCAGGGCGTCACCGAGAACGGCGACGCCAAAACGATTTCGGATATCGTGACGTTCGTCCTCGAGGACAAGTTCAGCGGATACACTATTCCCTCGGTCGAGCAAATCCAGGACATCGTGGAAATGGTCCTGATGAAGAGGGGCTACCATGATGTGGCCAAATCGTACATCCTTTATCGGGAAAGGCACAAAGAAATCCGGGAAGCCAAAAAAACCGGACTGAACCTCGAGCGCCTGATCAAGGATTATATCAGCGATATGGACTGGAAGATTCGAGAGAACAGCAACGAAGGCGTCACGAGCTTCTCGGGATTGAATGCCAGGGTCGCGGGAGAGGTTTTATCCAATTTTGCCCTTAACCAGATCTATTCGGAAAACGTGAAGAAGGCCCACCAGGAAGGGGACTTCCACCTTCATGACCTGTCGTATCCTATCGTCGGCTATTGCGCTGGATGGTCGCTCGAGAATCTGCTCCGAAAAGGCTTCGGCCATGTCCCGAACCAGGTCCACTCGGCGCCGGCCAAACACCTGGAGACCGCCACGCTTCACATGGTCAACTATATCGGAACGATGCAGGGGGAATTCGCCGGGGCCCAGGCCTTCTCGAGCGTGGATACGCTCCTCGCCCCGTTTGTCCGGCACGACCAGCTCGACTATGACCGAGTCAAGCAGGACATCCAGAAGCTCATCTTCGGGCTCAACGTGCCTTCCCGCTGGGGATGGCAGACGCCTTTCTCGAACCTGACCTTTGACTGGACCATTCCCGACGACATGAAAAATAAGCGCGTTGTCGTGGGCGGCCTGGAGCTCGATTCCACTTATGGGGAATACCAGGCCGAGGTGGACATGATCAACCGCGCCTTCCTCGAACTCATGGTCGAGGGCGACCATCAAGGCCGGGTGTTCACGTTTCCCATCCCCACCTTCAACCTGACCAAAGATTTCGACTGGGATTCCCCCAACGCCCGGCTCCTTTTTGAGGCCACGGCCAAATATGGCATTCCCTATTTCCAGAACTATATCGGCACCAATATGAACCCGGGCGACATCCGGGCCATGTGCTGCCGGCTGAACCTGGACCAGAGGGAATTGATGCGGCGTCCCGGAAACATCTGGGGACCCGGCGATTCGACGGGCTCGATCGGCGTCGTCACGATCAACTTCAACCGGATCGGCTATACATCCAAGACCGTCGATGAGTTCAAGGCAAGGCTCAGGGAATTGATGGACATGGCCAAGGAATCTCTGGAAACAAAGCGGGAGATGGTCAACAACATGCTGGCCAAGGGCATCATGCCCTACACACTGGTCTATCTTGGCCACTTCGACAACCACTTCTCGACCATCGGCGTCTGCGGTATGCACGAGGCCTGCCTGAATTTGCTGGGCAAGGGCATCGGCACGCCCGAAGGAAAAGAATTTGCCGTCGAGATCCTCAACTTTATGCGCGGCGTTTTGAAAGAATACCAGGACGAAACGGGCAACCTCTACAACCTGGAGGCCACGCCGGCCGAATCCACGTCCTACCGGCTGGCCCGTCTCGATAAGGAAAAGTACAGGACCATCATCACCTCGGGGACGGAAAAATATCCCTACCTCACGAATTCGACCCAGCTCAATGTTGACGCCACCCGGGACGTCTTCGAAGCCCTGAAGCATCAAGAAGATATCCAATGGCTGTACACGGGCGGAACGATCTTCCATACGTTCCTGCCCGAAGCCATCGACGCCGCGACCTGCCGGAAGCTCGTCCAGAAGATCGCCCAGACCAAGATCCCCTATTTCAGCATTACGCCGACGTTCAGCGTCTGTCTGAACCACGGCTATATCAAAGGCCGGCACCAGGCCTGCCCCGAGTGCGGGAAGGAGACCGAGGTCTATTCCCGGATTGTAGGCTATCTCCGGCCGGTGCGAACCTGGAACGACGGCAAGCAGCAGGAATTCAAGGACCGCACGCCGTACACAAGTCTCGGCTGAGCCATGGATTATCTTCTCTTCACCTATCCGAACTGCCAGAAATGCGAGGATATGAAGGCTTTTTTGAAGACGGCATCCATTGACACCCGCGAATACAAAGTCGAGCAAAAGGAAGGGCGGCTGAAAATCCGGGAATTTCTGGGCCACATCAAGCGCGACGAAAAAGGCTCGATCATTCTTCCCACTCTGATCCTCCACGACAACGGACAGGTGGCCACCGTCATGAATACCCGCCAGGAGGTCCAGGAGTGGTTGAAATCAAGGGGCTAGAGAAATTCGCCCCAAAGGACTTCCCCGGCTTCATCGCCTCGACGGTGTTTCTTCCGGGCTGCAGTTTTCGCTGTCCCTACTGCCATAATTCCGAGCTTGTCTTGAAGCCGGAAACGTATGCCACTATTCCCATGGATTTTTTTCTTGCCTACCTGGATTCCAGGAAGGGATGGCTGGAAGGCGTCTGCGTCTCAGGGGGAGAGCCGCTTTTGGAGCCCGGGCTGGAGGAGCTTCTCCTGGTCATCAAGGAGCGAAATCTCCTGGTCAAGTTGGATACCAACGGCGCTTTTCCGGAAAGGCTGGAAGGGCTCATCCGGGCTAAGCTTGTGGATTGGATCGCCATGGATGTCAAAGCCCCGCTGGAGCGGTATCAGGAAGTCACCCGGTCCCTCGTGAAGACGGAGGATATCGAGAGGAGCGCGGAATTCGTCAGGACTTCGGGCCTGAGCTATATGTTCCGGACGACGGTCGTCCCAGGGCTTGTCGGCGAAGACGATATTCTTAAGATCTCCCTCTGGCTCAGCGGTTCGAAAACCTTTCAAATCCAGCAGTTCTTTCCCCTCAACACGATGGATGAAGCCTACCGGATCGTCAAGCCCTTCGGCCGCGAAGAGATCCACAACATGGCCGAACTGGCCCGGCCGCATTTCGCCGAAATCAGGGTCGAGGGAATTTGAGCATGGAACTCAAAGTCAAAAGGATACACCCGGAGGCCAAGCTTCCTTGTTACGGACACAAGGGGGATGCCGGGCTCGATTTATTTTCCGGCGTCGATTGCCTTCTGGGGGTCGGCGAGGTCAAAGCTGTTCCGACGGGGATCAAGATCGCCATTCCTCAAGGCCATGTCGGCCTCATTTGGGACAAGAGCGGCATTTCGCTGAAGGGCGTCCACAAGCTGGCTGGAGTCGTCGATGCCGGCTACAGGGGAGAAGTCCAAGTCGTCATGGTCAATTTAGGCCGCCAAGCCTATGCCGTCAAGAAGGGCATGAAAATCGCCCAGATGTTGATCCAACCGATCATGGAGGTCAGGGTTGTCGAATCTGATGAGCTGGATGACACATCGCGAGGCGAGGGCGGCTTTGGCTCCACCGGGCTGTATTGAGACTCATTTTCCCCATTTCTTGGCCGCCCAGGCTTCCAAAGTCTTCAGGGCTGCATCGTCTGTCTGATCGAATTGAAGAGGAGTGATTGAAATATAGCCGTTTCTGACGGCCCAGATGTCCGTTTTTTCATCGGCCGGATCAAGGCGCTTAAAGCTGCGCTCGAAAAAGACCTTTCCCGAGGGATCTTTCTTTTTTGCGTAGTATTCTAATGTGCCTCTCGTATCCTGCCTGGTGATCAACACCCCCTTGATTTTTTCTTTGGGCAGGGCCGGAATGTTGATGTTCAGAAATAGACCGGGCTTGAGCTCTTTCTGGAGGATCTCCTTGACAAGCTCGGCGACGAAGGAGGCGGCCCCTTCATAATCCATGGTTTCGCTTTTCTCCAGGTGGACGGCGATGGCCGGGATGCCGTTGAAGGCCGCTTCCCTGGCACAGGCGACCGTGGCCGAATAAAAGGTGACCACACCGGTCGTCTCTCCCCTGTTGACGCCGGCGACCACGATATCGGGCTTTTCGGGAAGCAGGGATTCCAGGGCGAGGCGGACACAGGTTGCGGGAAGCGCTTCGATGGCATACCATTTTTTTCCCTTTCTCTCTGTTTCCTCAACCCAGATGGGCGCGTCCGAAGTGAGCCCGTGGCTGACGCCGCTTTGGTTTTTCACGGCTGCCGCTACGGTCACTGAGCCGAGTGAAGAAAGCTTGTCAAAGAGGGCCGCCAGGCCGGGAGCATCAATGCCGTCGTCATTGGAAAGCAAAATCTTCAAGGCCGACTGGCCGAAGCCGTCTCGACAGATGAACATCATCAGAATCAAGATGATCCAGAAAGCGCGAGTCGCGACTTTTTTTTGCCTCATAAAATTCTCCTTGAAAATCTCCCCTAGGGTAGCAAAGCCAAGAGATGTTTTCAAGAAGCACGATAAGGAAATGAGGATCCAAGGAAACAGCATCCTCCGAAGGATGAAGCCAGGGGACTCGCCCAGGGACGACTTCTCATCGAGCCGTATTGCCTATTGACAAGAGCCGCCCGATGGACAAAACTGGTGGGCGAAAACATGGAGCGGCCGTCATCATCTTGAGAGGAGCATCGTCGCATGCCGAACAAATCCGCCATGAAATGGACAGGACTTCTCGTGATCTTCACCTTTTTAGGAGGAATTCCTGAGGGCTCCTCCGATCGGCAAAGCCCGCCGGCGTCCCCGCCCCAGGCTGCCCCAGCCAAGCCGGCCGCCGCGGAGCGCCAACAGCCCCGCGGCCGGAGCGTCACGCTCGGTGATGTCACCGGCTTTGACGTCAAGGATAACGTCTTCAACATTGCCGCCGGCCCCGACCACGTCCGGGTGATCTTTTACCGGCCCGATATCTTTAGGATCTGGCTTGGTCCGGACGGAAACTTCACGGAGCCGCCGGCCAATCCCGAGGACACGCCGATGGTTGTCTACAAAGGCCATCCGATACCGGTGGGGTGGAAGGATATCGGAGATTATTACAAGCTTGAAAGCGACGTCTGCGTCCTCCGCGTCTATAAAAGGCCTTTGCGGTTCGCTCTTTTTGACAAGGACAATGCCGTCGTCATCTGGCAGGAAGATCGCGGCCTGGCCTACGGGCCGTCAACCGTCCAGAGCCTCCGGCGCGGCGAAAACGAATATTTCTACGGCTGCGGCATGCAGAACGGCTCGTTTTCCCATCGGGACGCATCCGTCAACATCAGGATCAACTACGGACGTTGGAACGACGGCACAACCCCCAACCCCGCGCCCTTTTTCATGAGCACGGCCGGCTATGGCGTGTTCCGCCACACCTTTGCCCCGGGGAAATATGATTTTCTGGCCCAGGTCCGCCGGGCGCCCCTTCTTTCCGCCGCGCTGGGGCTTGGAGTTCGGCGATGCCGATTGCTACAATAAAAAAGGGAAGACGCCCGATGTCATCCAGAAAGTCGCCGATGTCTATCGTGCCAACGACATGCCGGGCGGTTGGATCCTGCCCAACGACGGGTACGGCTGCGGCTATGTCGACCTTGACTATACCGTCCAGGAACTGCATAAACGGGGGTTCTACACGGGACTCTGGACGGAGAAGGGCGTCGAGAGGATCGCCACGGAAGTCGGGACGTACGGCACCCGCGTCATGAAGCTCGACGTGGCCTGGGTCGGCCCCGGCTACCAATTCGCCCTGAACGGCTGCCGGGCCGCCTATCAAGGAATCGAAATGAATACCGACTCGCGAGGCTTCGTCTGGTCGGTCGGCGGCTGGGCGGGCACCCAGCGCTACGCGACGATCTGGTCGGGCGACCAATCCGGCAACTGGGAATACATCCGCTTCCATATCCCGACCGTGCTCGGCGCCGGCCTGTCCGGGTTCAACGCCGCCACGGGCGACGTGGACGGAATCTTCGGCGGCAGCGCCCAAACCCAGGTCCGCGACCTGCAGTGGAAGTGCTTCACGCCGGTTCTCATGATCATCAGCGGCTGGTCCAAACAAACCAACCTCATGAAACAGCCGTGGATCTTCGGCGAGCCTTACACAACCACCAACCGGAAATACCTGAAACTGAAGATGCGGCTCACTCCGTACTTGTATACGTATTGCCGCGAAGCGTATGACACCGGCCTGCCGACTGTCAGGGCCATGGTCCTTGAGTACCCCGATGACCCCGTGACGTATTCGAAACGAACCCAATACCAGTTCATGAGCGGCGAATGGCTCCTCGTCGCCCCCGTCTGCGAGGATTCGCCCATCCGCAACGATATCTACCTTCCGGCCGGGAAATGGATCGATTTCTGGGACGGAAAGGAATACAACGGGCCGTCGGTCGTGAACGGATACGAGACGCCGCTGGACAGACTCCCGGTCTTCGTCAAGGCGGGCGCCATCATTCCCTTGTATCCGGAGATGCTTCACGACCGGGACAAAGCCAAGGATCCCGTGACGTTCGACGTCTATCCGTTCGGGAAATCGAGCTTTGCGCTCTACGAAGACGACGGCGTGACCCAGGGTTACCGGGCGGGCGCTTTCGCCAGGACGACCGTCGAAGCGGAGGCCCCGAAATCGCTTGAGGGGGCCGGTTCGCAGATCAGCGTCAAGGTCGGGCCGGCCAAAGGAAAATATAAGGACATGCCGGCGAGCCGCTCGTATGTCCTGGATGTCCACATCCCGGCCAAGCCGGCAGCGGTCAAGCTGAACGATAAAACTCTCCCGGGGCTTGAGAAGAGAGAGGAATTCCAAGCTGCGGCCGAAGGCTGGCTCTTCGATCCCCGGGATAGGCGTGGCGTGCTCCATGTCAAAACAAAGGCGATTAGCCTGGCCGCGGGTTTCACCGTCAAGATCAGCCTTTGAACAGGGAAGGAAATTATGATTCTCCGGATGAATCCGGGGCTACTTGGACAGGAGCCTGCGCTCTTCCTCGAAATCGGCGTAGGTCAAGGCGATCTTCCTGAACTCATCCCGGACCCGGAGAAAGACATCCACGATGTCGGGATCAAAGAGTTTTCCTCTGGCCTGGGCGATGATTTCTTCGGCCTCGGAATGATGGAAGGCGGGTTTGTAAACGCGCTTGGAGATGAGGGCATCATAGACATCGGCGATGGCCATCAGCCGGCCGGGGATGGGAATATCCGCCTCGGAGCTGCCTTCCGGATATCCCGAGCCATCCCATTTTTCGTGATGGGTGTAAGCCATCACCCGGGCGATCCCCAGGAATGGGGCGGCGGACCTTCCCTTGAACGCTTTCTCCATCTGAACCAGGGTGTCTCGTCCGTAGGCCGTGTGCTTTTTCATCTCTTCGAATTCTTCGTGAGTCAGCTTTCCGGGCTTGAGCAGGATGGCGTCCCGCACGCCGACTTTGCCGATATCGTGCAACGGCGTGGATTTGAACAGCAGGTCGACGCTCTGATCGGTCAGGAAATGGGAAAATTTATAGTGGGTGACAAGGCGTTCAACCAGGACCCGGACAAAATGTTGCGTCCGCTTGAGGTGGCCGCCTGTCTCATTGCCGCGCGTCTCGATCAGAGAGGTCAGGCTGAGGATGATCGCATCCTGGGTCAGCGCCAGCTCTTCCGTCCCTTCCTGGACTTTCTTCTCCAGCCTGACATTTTCATCCTCCAAGGCTTCCTTGGCGTCTTTGAGCTCCAGGTGAGTCCTCACCCGGGCCAGGACGATCGGAGGGCTGACGGGCTTGGTGATATAATCGACCGCCCCCAGGTCGAAGCCCAGGGTCTCATCTTCGACGCGGCTTTTGGCCGTCATGAAGATGACGGGAATGTTCTTTGTTTTGTCATCCGCCTTGAGTTTCCGGCAGACCTCATAACCATCCATGCCGGGCATGATGATATCGAGAAGAATGAGGTCCGGCGGGGCATCCGAGCCGGCGATTTCCAATGCGCTCAATCCGCTATGAGCGATGTCCGACTGATAATACGGTTTGAGGACTCCTTCCAGGACTTTGGCATTCACCGGGGAATCCTCAATGATCAGGATCTTATGCTGCCGGTGTATTTTCTCCATGCCCTTTCTCCGTGCGCCTCATGTTCTCAGCCTGACCTGATCCTCATTATTTTACCACGGATCATGCCGGATTCCTAGACTCTGGGCTCTCGATCGTCGGGACGATAGCGTTTCGAGATGAGGAATTTCAATATATTGATAATCCCCGGGATATTGTTTATGATGGTTAAACCTGTAAAGACGGTCATTTGGATGACCCAACCAAAAATCGGCTCTTACCGCTGGCGCATCCTGGCCCTGCTTTTCATGGCCACGACCATCAACTACATGGATCGGAGCATCCTCGGAGTTTTGGGGCCGACCCTCCGCGACCACGTCTTCTCCTGGACCAACCAGCAATACGCCAACATCAACATCGCTTTTAAGATCGCCTATGCCGTCGGCCTCCTGACGATGGGCGCCTTCATCGACCGGCTGGGGACGAAAAAAGGATATCTCTATTCGATCGGCACTTGGAGCGTATTCAGCCTGCTCCACGCCTTGGTCACCAAGGGCATGGGCTGGATGGGTTTTGCCGTCGCCCGCTTCGGCCTGGGGTTCGGCGAATCCGGCAACTTTCCTGCCTGCATCAAGACGGTCGCCGAATGGTTCCCGAAAAAGGAACGGGCTCTGGCCACCGGCATCTTCAATGCCGGCACCAATGTCGGGGCCATCCTCACGCCGCTGGTCATTCCCTTGATCGTCAGCAGCCAGGGAGAACACTGGCAAAGGGCCTTTCTGGTCACGGCCGTTTTCAGCGCGACCTGGGTCGTCCTTTGGCTCCGGACTTATCGGAAACCCGAGTCGCACCCTAAGCTCTCGGCGGCCGAGCTGGATCATATTCTCAGCGATTCCGCCGCCGAGACCTTGGACAGGCTGCCCTGGTCGAAAGTCCTGCCCGTCAAGGAAACCTGGGCCTTTGCCGTGGCCAAGATTCCGGATGCCGTTTGGTATTTTTATTTGTTCTGGGGCGGGTTCTTCCTGAACGCCCAATTCGGGCTCGAGCTCAGGGGACTGGCCCTGCCGCTGGTCATCATTTATGTCTTCGCCGACTTCGGCAGCATCGCCGGCGGCTGGCTGTCTTCGTTTTTCATCAAAAAAGGCTGGCCGATCAACCGGGCTCGGAAGACGACGCTGTTCCTCTGCGCGGTGTTCGTCATGCCCGTTGTCCTGGTCACCCAGACCTCCAACCAGTGGCTGGCCGTGGCCCTCATGGCCATGGCCGCGGCCGGCCATCAGGCTTGGTCCGCCAACGCGTTCACCCTGGCCTCCGACGTCTTTCCGAAAAAAGCCACGGCCTCGGTCGTCGGCATCGGCGGCATGGTCGGCGCGCTGTCGGGCCTGCTGGCTGATTTCGGATTGGGGAAGGTTTTGGACCACAGCGGTCGGAAAGGCTATTTCTTCGCCTTCCTCATCGCCGGGCTTATCTACATGTTCGCCCTGCTCGTCGTCCACCTCATCATGCCCAGGATGACGCCCTTGGATGAAAACCTCAAGCCCGTCCGAGAATCCTGAAGAATGAACATGCCTCTTGATTGTTCGATAGACGCTGGGGAAAGATTGAGATAAGGAGCAACCATGAGTTTGAAAATTCTGCCGGCATCCGCAACAGAGTTCGACCTCCTCGCCCTCGGCGAATGCATGATCCGCTTCAGCCCCCCGGGGCATCAGAGGATCGAATTGACACCGATCTTCGAAGCCTACGCAGGCGGCGGTGAATACAACGTGTCCTACGCTCTCTCGCGATATGGGCTGAGAACCGGCTGGGTCTCTCGCCTGGTGGATAATCCGTTGGGCGCCTTCATCAGGAACCATGCCCAAGCCAGTGGCATGGACATCAGCGAAGTCCTGTGGGTCCCCTACGACGGCGCAGGCCGGGCCGACCGCATCGGGCTGAATTTCACCGAAGTGGGGATCGGCGTCCGCGGCAGCGTCACGCTCTATGACCGAGGCCATACGGCCGTCTCCCATATGAAACCCGGGGACGTGGATTGGACGAGGATCTTCGGGCAGCGCAAAGCCCGTTGGTTCCATACCGGCGGCATCTTCGCCGCCCTGAGCGATTCCTGTGCCGAGGTGACTCTGGAAGCCATGAAAGCCGCCCGCAGGGCGGGGACGATCGTCAGCTATGATCTGAATTTCCGGAGCAAGCTCTGGTCGAGCGAACAGGCCAGGGCCGTGACAAAAAAGATCGTCCCCTTTATCGATGTCCTGATCGGCAATGAGGAAGATTTCCATAAGGTCCTTGGCTTTGAGGTCGAAGGAACGGACGAAAGCCTGACGAAGCTTCCGGTCGAAGGATACAAAAAAATGGTCGGACGGGTCGTCTCGGCGTTTCCGCACATCCAAGCCGTGGGGACAACTCTTCGAGAAGTCGTCTCCGGGCTGGTCAACAACTGGTCGGCCATCATGTACTACGACGGGACGTTCTACCAGTCCCGGAAATACGAGAACCTCGAGGTGGAAGACCGTGTCGGCGGCGGCGACGGCTTCTGCAGCGGATTCATCTACGGCCTTTTGCATGATCTCTCTCCGCAGGAATGCGTGGAGATGGGGGCGGCCCATGGCGCTCTGCTCCAGAGCACCCGCGGCGACACGAGTATGGCGACCATGGAAGAAATCAAGCACGTGATGGGGGGCGGCAGCGCTCGGATCAAGCGTTAGCGACGCTCGGAAGTCGGCAGATGTCATCCCGGCTCGAAAAAGGTCATGTCGGCCGTTCTCCCATTCACAAGGAGATCTCTGCCCACAATCACGGATGGCAGAAAATCCTCTTTGATGGGACCAGCCGATTGACGGGCCGCTTCCCGAGGGCCGGTTCTCGGGTCCTGGATCTAAGCTTCCGGTCCCTGGTGGGCAATTCCTTTTTGAGAGCGCTCTGCGCCCGCCATAACCGGAGGATCGTCCGGAGCATCCGGTCCTTCCGCCGATTCCTCGTCATTCCCGATATCCACATCGGCGACGCAGTCATGACCCAATCCGCGCTCAGCGCTCTGCGTGATTTCTTTCCCCATGCCCACGTGGATTACGTGATCAATAGAGCGGCCTATCCCCTGATCGAGGGCAATCCCGAAGCGACCCGGGTGCTTCCTTTATTCGTGGGCGGATCCTTCCCCTCCGGTACAAACCTCCAAACCCTGCGCGATCTGATCAAGGGCGAGGGGTATGATCTGTGCCTGAATTTCTGCCCCTACATCAGGGATAAGCAGATCGCGCCGGATGGAGCTGCGATCCTGAATATCCTATCCTATGCCCCGGTCATCGTAAAAAACGAACGGGACCCCTCCAGGATCAACCATTTTATCTACCATAATTACAGGTTCATCCATGACCTGCTTTCCATCATCGCCGAGCCGGTGCGGGTAGAGCCCTTCCGCGGGGTGAGGCTGACCTTCGCCGATTCGGCTGTGGAGATGGCACTTCGTTTCGCGAAAGACGCAGGCCTGTCGTCCGATGTACCGGTGGTCCTCTTCAATCCGGACGGGGCCTCTCTGTACACGCGCATGCCGTTCGAAATACAGGCCGTCCTGCTGGATCGGCTGGCCCGGATGAAGGCTTTAATTCTCTTAGGCTGGGGCCATACGGCGGCCGGTATCGGGGCGCGCCTGAAAGATTCGCTGCCTCTCCTTCTCCGCTCCAACGTGAGGATGATCCCCGCCGACCTGCCTCTTGAGGTCTATTCCGCCCTCATAGATTTCTGCGATGTCTTCATCTCCGGTGACACCGGACCTGCCGCCCGGCGGTTTTCCCGCACGGGGAAGTTCGTATTCCGCAACCGGACGGCCGTTCTGTCCTTATTCGGCGCCACGCCGGCCCGCATGTCGGGCTACGATTCCTTCCAGCCGGGCTACCTGCCGGCCAACCAGGATGCCCCGTCCTGGGCCTATACGGCTGGGAGCCCCTGCCGTAATATCAGCTGTCTGAACAAAATGTATAAGATCTGCCGTACCATCCGCTGCTTCGAGAAAGTAGATATCGAAGGTTTGGCCCGGCGGGTCGAGTCCTATTTGGAAGGCCTGTCCGGTCGGGCCCCTATGCGAAGGGAGCCGGTTTCCGCTTGATAGACCGCCTGTATCTTTTCCTGCTGGCCATGGGCTTGGGCTTCGTTGCGGCCATCCCTGTCGGCGGCTCCCAAATCGAAGTGGCCAAAAGGGCCATCCATGGACATCTGTGGGCCGCCTGGATGGTTGTCCTCGGGTCCGTCTCCTCGGACATCATGTACGGTGTCATCGCCCTCTTCGGCATCGCTCCTCTCCTGGAAGTGCCCCTGGTCATGGCGTCTTTCAATGCCTTAGGCGCCGTCGTACTTTGGATCCTCTCCTATGTGACGATCAAGGAAAGCAAAAAGCCCCACGAACTGCGACTGGAGCAGTCCTCGTTAAAAAGCAAGCACTGGGCCTACTTGACGGGGTTCTCCTTGGCCGTTACCAATCCTGTCATGATTCTGACTTGGCTCTAT
>JAPKZH010000082.1 GCA_026393905.1 Candidatus Aminicenantota bacterium | reverse complement strand
TCTCGGGCGATCCTTTTCTTTTTGCCAAGCGTGGAAATGGCATAAAGTATTGCGATCACCAATAACACATATAACCATTTTCTCATCAAGCGCAGTCCGAGCGGATCATTATCCCAGCCGAAGCCCGATTATTTAGGTTTGGCGGTTTGGTGTCAAGGCGCGCCATGCGCTGACGCGCAACGATCGCTCTAAAGAACTTGCCAGCCGGCCCGATATTTTTTCGTCAGCAGCTCGTTGGCCTCGGGATAATTCGTCACCCGCAGGTTCTCGCCGTCCCATAAAAGCTTGGTCTGCATTTTGATAGCGACGTTCCCGAGGAGCGCGACTTCGGTGACGAGCGAGGCAAAATCGAAATTCGCTCCTGCCTGCGGTCTGCCTTTGCAGGCTTCGATGAACTCTTTGAAATGGCCTTTCGATCGGGGAAGAGTTTCCGGAGGCTTGGGAAATTCCCTGTGCTTTTCCTCGGGGATGATGCGGTTGCCGAGCATCTTCCCCGAGTCGCCGATATAGAGAGTGTCGTTGTAGCCCATCTGTCTTTGGCCTTCGAGCTCGAATGGCTTGGGTGGCCTCAACATGCCGTCGTACCAGGTGAGCGTCAGCGGAGGCCAATCCTCGCCGCGCGCTGGAAACTCGAACTTGACTTCGGAGACGAGCGGAAAGGTTTCGGCATGGAGCTCCGTGGAGGCGGCCTCGACGCTCACGGGGTGTCCCAGGTTGAGCGCTTTGAAGATGGGATGGAAGGCGTGGCAGGCCATATCGCCAAGAACGCCGGTGCCGAAATCATGCCAGCCCCGCCATCTGAACGGGTGGTAGATCGGATGATAAGCCCGGTATGGAGCGACGCCCAGCCAGAGATTCCAATCCAGCTTGCGGGGGACAGACGGGAACGTTTTGGGCCGTTCGACGGCCTGCGGCCATGGGAATCCGCCTCTCGGACGGTCGCACCAATGGTGAACTTCCCGCACCTTGCCGATCGCGCCGGCCATGATATACTCGGCCAGCGTCCGGACGCCCTCGGCGGCTTGGCCGGCATTGCCCATCTGGGTGGCAACTTTTTGTTCGCGAGCCACTTTGGCCATCTCGCTCGCTTCGGCCACGGTGTGGGTGAGGGGCTTCTCGCAATAGACGTGTTTTCCCATGCGCATCGCCGCGAGCGAGATCGGCGCATGCATGTGATCAGGGGTGGCGACGATTACGGCGTCGATATTTTTCGCCTCTTTCTCCAGCATCACCCGATAATCGCGGTACCGGGCGGCCTGGGGATATCTTTTAAAAGTTCGCGCGGCGTACTTCCAGTCCACGTCGCACAGGGCGACGATATTCTGCTGTTCTTTGGAAAAGGCCTCCAGGACACCGCCTCCCTGGCCGCCGATGCCGACTCCGGCGAAATTGATCCGGTCGCTGGGCGGGACCTGTCCGGGACCGCCCAGAACATGCCGGGGCACGACAGTCACGTTTTTGGCGGCGCCGCAGCCGGCGGCGCTGAGAGCGGCCAAACCTGCGACAGAGATTCCTAGAAATTCGCGCCGAGAAAGTCGGGCTTGGGGCGGGGAGGAATTGTCGATTTTGCTCCTGTCTTCAGGAGAATCTTTCATGGCCAAAATATATCTCCCGGGGAACGGTCAAGTCAAGCCCATTAATTGGGGTCAAACCTACTCATTACGCACTCCCCCCGAGAGAATTTTGCGTAATGAGTAGGTTTGACCCCGGTTTTAGAGAGAAGCGGCGGCGCAGGCGGCCAGGATAACCGGTCCATGGCCGTGCCAGTCATTGACCGGCGTCTCTCGGCGATAATAATCCTCAAGCGTGTCCTGGGTAGATGTCCCGATACATGTGCCGTAGATATTTCCGTCGATATCGATTTTTTCCTTCAAGCTCTCAAAACCCCTCAGGGCGCATTCCTTGTATGTTTCATCGAGCCATCCTTGGTTCGCGCTCTCGAGGAATGAATAGATAAACATGGCCGTCCCGGAGGTCTCCTCGAAAGAATCGGCGTGGGTGAGGAGCTGATGCCAGCGGCCGCTCGCCCCTTGGCTGTTTCGTACGGCTCTGCAGAAATTCTGGTAGAGTTCGAGAAGACGATCCCAGCCGGGATGCAAATACGGAATTGTCTTGAGGACTTCGATAAAAGCCAGGGACAGCCAGCCGTTGGCCCGCGACCAGAAGCCCGGCGAATGGGTGGTCCGGTTTATTCCCCAACCCCAGCCCTGGTGATAAAGACATTTCTCCGGATCCTGGAGTCTCACCGTGTAATTGAAAAATTGACGGAGGACGTCATCGAAGCGCTGTGGCTCCTTCAAAAGATCGGCCGACTTGGCCAGAAGCGGACACAGCATGAACAGGGCATCGAGCCAGGTCCGCCGACGCCAGGTCTCCAGCTCGAAGCAGAAGCTTTGGTCGAGAAGCCGAGGCGCTTTATGCTCGTAGTGAAGGGTGATTTCTCGGAGGGCTTGAAGATAGGGCTCTTTGGAACGACGTTTATACAACTCAAGAAGGGCGTGGGCTATGGCTCCGCCTTCGTCGATGCTGCTGGATTTTAGCCTTTGACCGGACAGATAGAAGTCGTAGTTTTTCTCAACAAAATCCAGGTATCGTGTGTCGTTTGTCAGATCGTACACATGACAGAGCGACCAGAGGGCCACACCGGTGGGATACAAGCAGCGATAGAATTTCTGTTCAGAATCTTCTGTCGGCTCGAGCTCAATGTGCCCCGGCGGATAGCCAAAGCTGATGTATCTGTCGGCAATCAAAACCGCAACTTCTCTCGGCGTCTTAGTTTTAAGATTTGAAGAGATGTCGTCAGCCGAAGATTTTGTCGTTGTTGGATTCATGGTACGCGGTTAATCCTATAATATTATGGGGTCAATATTATGGGGTCAAAGCTACTTTTTACGCAATATTTTCTCGGGGGAAGATGCGTAAAAAGTAGCTTTGACCCCGATTTTAGACCCCGGTTTCATGTCGTTTTCTTTTTGCGGAGGGCGAGAATGCTTAACAAAACGCACGATGGAGCCAAGAAGACGATCCCGAAGACAAAATAGGCATCCTTCGCGTAGATCAGAACCAAATCAACATAAATCCAGAACGCTACGATCCAGGCCCAACCCCAACGGCCAAAGGCCCGAAAAACGGCGATGATGATGCTCAGCGCCGTTAAGGCGACCAGGGCTGCTATGGGATCCTCGGCAAGGAAGATGACAAGCAGGGCGTAGATGATGGGGAGAAGTAGCCCAAGCTTCTTCCGTTTCTTCATCATGATGACGCCAGCGGCGATGAGACCAAAAAGGGCGTATCCCGCTGTCGCCGCCATCGAGAGCCAGCCGGGCGCTCCGGGTCGGCCTTCCGCCAGGCGTTTGACCTCGACCATCATCCGCTTTTCCATCGTGAAGTGGATCGGATCAAAAAATATGGCCATAAGGATCTTGAATACCGGATGAGCTGGATTGCCGCGGCTTCGGACAAGAAGCCGCGTCTGCGAATCGCCGTGAGGCTCGAGGACGAACGGACCCCATCCCGGACTCAGGTAGAAGATGCGGCCGGCTTCGAGAACGTCGAAACTCCAGCCGTTGATCCCGGGTCTATCCGTGCCGAACTGGAAGGATCGGACGAAGTCGCCGGAAATGCGACGCTGCCAGTCGGGGACAAGCCGATATGTGTTATGGATCGAGGCCAGCATCAGGTTTTCCAACCAAGAGTAGCTGTAAAAGCCCGCCCGGCCCACGCCGAGCTGGGCGAACCAAGGCCAGATCTTTTCGGGCGCGACATCGATAGTGAGAGCCCGGGTGCACTGGTAGCCCGAGACAGGGATGCGTTCGTCGCCAGGAAGAACCCGGGCGGCCTCTTCGGCCGTCGCTCCCCAGCGCAGGAAGGCAGGCCGGATCGCGGCCAAATAAAGAGCCATCCAGACGACGAGGGCTGCCAAAACGATGATGATTAAAGCTCGATTCTTTTTCATGCCCATCTCCAATGGCTATAGTGGATAGAAATCTTATTCTTATTGTAAAAGCTCCGGATACTTAAGACAAGGACAAAGTTGGGGATTATGTTTGGGGTCAAACCTACTCGTTACGCGTTACGCAAATTTCTCTCGGGGAAGATGCGTAACGAGTAGGTTTGACCCCGGAGGTGGTAAGCCGGCACGCGCAAAACGGGGATGGCCAGGGGCAGGAAGACGAGCCCGCTCAAGGCCACCGCGGCAGAGAGGGCATATTTCAGCCAACGAAGGGATCGCTTGGCCGAGAAGATCTCCATCTGAACCGAACCGCTGGCGAAGATCATGGGAAAAGCCGCAGACAGATACTCCGCTTTGCTGTGGCCGTTGACCAGGAGAATCGCAAAAACGGTCAGAAAAATGATTCCCAGGGCTCGAAAGGCGCGGCCGGCTTTAGAGATGAAACAGAAGTAAACCCCCCCCAGCCAGAGCGGCAGGGCAAATGGATTGTGCTCCAGGATGATGCCGCCGATAAAATCAAAGCGCCGGATGGAGCCGTATTTCAGCCGCGAGGCATTGGCCATGAATTCCAGATGGGCAAAATGGTTCTGGAGGTTCCAGATGATAAACGGCAAAAACAGAATCAAAGCGACGAGGGCCGCCAGGTAGGGCCATCGGGTGGCCAGGAGCCTGCGCTGTTTGGAGAGCAGGATGGCGATGATCAAACCAAAGGCAAACCAGAGCATGTCGATTTTATTGAGCAACCCGAGCCCTATCACCAGCCCCAACGGCAAAAGGATCTTGGGATTTTCCGTTTTAAAGAAGACGATCGTCAAGTACGCGGCCAAGATCCAAAAAAGGCCCGACCAGGAATTGATGGAATAATGGGAATTTTGTCCTAGCAAAAATGGCCCAAGGCTGGTGGCCAGGCCGGCCATCACCAAAGCCGACTTGCCTCCCCCCATCCGCTTCACGATCAGCCCCGTCAAAAAAACGATCAACCCGGCAATCAATGCCGGCAGCAGCCGGATGGCAAAGAGGGAATCGCCAAAGAAAAGACGGTTGAGGGCGAGCAGGTAGATGGACAGCGGCGGTTGGTCCACGTAGCCCAGGGCCAGATGGCGGCTGCAGGCGAGAAAATAATACTCATCGCGAAAGATGCCGTAGCTGTCCAAGGCATTTGTCAACAACAGGATCAAGACCGCTAAAAGAGCGAAGCCGATCGGAATGGCCAGTTCATTTCGCCAAAACGCTTTTTTGCCCATGGCTGATTGATACCATAGAAATGTTAGAAAGCGGAAGCGATTTTTGAGGGAATGATGGGTTCGGATTTATAGCAGTTTTTCAGTCGGAAATATAATGGATAGGCGTAAACATGGAATAGGAACATCTGGAAAAATGAGATTCGATCGGGATTGGGGGGATGAGAATCGCCGTTTTTTCCCAAGAGCGAAGCCAGCTCTTTAAGTTTGTTTTTATAGTATCTCTTAAACGAGTAGCTCTTCCTGTAAAGATTGGCATACTCGCCGTAAAACTCCCTGCAGTTGGCTTTTTGAGCCAAATATGATAAAAATGAAGGCCGACTCCATACAGAGCCTTGAGGA
>JAPKZH010000449.1 GCA_026393905.1 Candidatus Aminicenantota bacterium | reverse complement strand
TGCCTGATGATGAGGCCTTTCCGGGCGATCTCCTGGTCGTCGAGGACCAGGGCCGGCTGCTGGCAGAACATCTCCTGGATGGAGAGACGGGCATGGGAGAAGTAATCCGGCGCTCCTGAGAATTTGGCGGCGACGTCCGGCGAAAAGTATTTCAGGTCCGGCAGATAGATATCGATAATCCCGGCCAGCTTCTCGATAATGTCCACTTTTTCATATCCGTTCGAATTGTAGACGACGGGGATGCGCAGGCCCCGGCGATAGGCTTGGTCTAAAGCCCTGAGGATCGGGATGATCAAGTGGGTGGGGGAGACGAGGTTGATATTGTAAGCCCCTTTTTTCTGAAGGTCGAGCATGATGGCGGCCAATTCTTCGTCGCTCGCGGCCCGGCCCTGGGTCAGCCAGGAGATCTGGTAGTTCTGACAGAAAAGGCATTTCAGGTTGCAGCCCGTAAAAAAGATCGTCCCCGAGCCGCGAGGAGAAGGGGCATCTTGGCTTTTTGGCGAGTCCGGCGGGGCGGCGCGGCTGCCGCTGAGAACAGGCTCTTCACCATGGTGAATCAGGGCGTAGGAGAGCGAAGCCTGGACGCCGCTCCGGCAAATGCCGACTTCGCCTTCTTTTCTGTTGACACGGCATTCCCTGGGGCAGAGCGTGCAGCAGGCCTCGTGCCCGGAGAGTTGGGCGAGGGCGCGTTCGATGCGGGCGATTTTGCGGTCCATGGGCGCTTCCCTATTTTAGCAGACTTTGATCAGAATAGTCGCTTCGGCTTCAGCTTCGGCAAGCAAATATGTGATTTCGAAGAGGTGCCGGAATCGCCAACAGGCCCCCTGGGGAACCAGTCCCGTCGGTTCCCCCCGTCGAAAAGCCGACGGGGTCCCCCTCCGCTACGGGGCCTCAGAGGCGATTCCGGCACCTCTTCGAAATCAGGGATTTGTTGTGCTTCCTCAGCTTCGTTCTTGACATGGACATGGTTATTGAATATATTGGCCCAAGGATAGGTTAGAAGAAGAGATTATCACTCTCAGATCGGTCTGAAAAAGCTATTGTTCTGTGCGTGATATCTCTAAAAAAGGAGCGCGCATGAGGCGAAAGCATATTTTGGGGTTGGGCCTTTTAGGGGTGTTGGCGGCAATCTTGATCGTGGCCGGACCGGCCTGCAAAAGCTCGACGACAGCCGACAATCCTTTGACCGAAAAGTCGTTCATCTCCACTTCTACGGAAAGCCATACGCATGGGGTTACCCTCTGGAGAAATGAAATTGAGAACCCGCCGTCCGCAGGCATGGCCCGGGCGACGTCTCTGGTGAATTCGCACATCCATACTTTTGCCATGAGTCAATCCCAGCTCCAGTCCGTCAAAGATGGGGCGAAAGTCGATATCGTGACTTCGACCGACAGCACCGGCCATACCCATACCTTTACCATCCAGAAGTGGTTTTAAGGCCGGATCGGACCTAACACATAAAAATTTTTCGCCATTAAATCTCTCTGACCTAAGAGCTATTTTTATTCCGATCTATTCAAAGCGGCGCGATGCGCCGATTCTCCCAGAATTGAGGCAAGACTCGTGTCATTATCATGAGCCGACGCCGCGAGCGGGGTATCGTGATCTTCGGTATTTATCATGAGATCGCCACGCACCCCCGATGGACGCTCGCGATGACAGGGGAGGGGAATTCGGTGTGTGTCACCGAATTTTTCCGAATTTTTCGAGCCCACCTCTTCCTTGACAGGCCGTCTGGGGATGGGATATAAGCCTTTGTCCGCCGTTATGAAGGAGCCGCGATGGAGCTGCTGAAAAAACTCTTCGATTTCGTCATGCACCTGGACATCCACCTGAGAGCATTGATCCAAACGTACGGGCTCTGGACGTATTTCATCCTTTTCGTCGTCATTTTCTGCGAGACGGGGCTGGTCGTGACGCCGTTCCTGCCCGGCGATTCCCTCATTTTTGCCGCGGGTACATTCGCCGCCGCCAAGGCCCTGAACGTATGGCTGTTGTTCCTGATCCTGTCCGCGGCGGCCGTCATCGGCGACACCGCCAATTATTGGATCGGCAAGATCGTCGGGCCCAAGGTCTTCCACAAGGAGAAAACCCGCTTTTTCAAAAAAGAATACCTCGATCGGACGCACGAATTTTACGAGAAATACGGGGCCGAGACGATCATCATCGCCCGGTTCGTTCCCATCATCCGGACCTTCGCCCCGTTCGTGGCCGGCATCGGGAAGATGACCTACGGAAAATTCCTCAGCTACAATGTCATCGGCGGCGTGGGCTGGGTGGCCATTTTTACCTTCGGCGGGTACTTTTTCGGGAACATCCCCTTTGTGAAAAAGAATTTCTCGATCGTCATCATCGCCATCATCCTGATCTCGCTGGTTCCCGCCGTGCTCGAGGTTCTTAAACATCGAAAAAAGAAACCCGACCGGTCTGACTAGATCTTT
>JAPKZH010000426.1 GCA_026393905.1 Candidatus Aminicenantota bacterium | reverse complement strand
CGAGGTCTTCTCTCTCGATTTTTTTATCGCTGATCAATTCATTGAGGGTGTTGATATACTGAAAATTTTGTTGGATTTCGTTGGAATAGAGGAGTTGGCCTAAAGCTTCCTTCCCTCCCCCTTTCAAGGCATCCAACTGTTCCTTTTCAATTCTCGATATTCTCTCTCTGGCCGCTTTCATTTCCGCCAAGATTTCTCTTTCTCTCTGCTCGAGAATATTCAGCTTATTCTGGAGGATGACGATTTCTTTTGTCAGAAGGTCGATCTCCAATTCATTTTTTCTGATTTCTGTATCGATATTATTGATCTCGATAAAGATTTTCTTATCTAAATTCTCTTTTAAAATAAGAAAGAGAGACTGGAGAATGGCTTTGGCCTTTTCCACGTCCTTTTCGTTGATGGCGATCTTGACAAGCTTTGTGTCTTTCAAATATTCAGCCCTGAGTTTTGGGAATTTTTGGATATCCAGCTTCAATTTTTTGGCGATCGAAAAATTATAGGACTTTTGATTGATTTCCGTGGCTATCTGTCGGGGATCGGTAATCAGAACATCGATGAATTGGCCGCCTGGGGTTTGGCTGAAGAATTTTGCCGGTTGAAGAATCATTTCAACCTCCCAAACGGGAGGCATCAGAATACTGATGATGGCGACAACAATCACCAGACAGATCGTGGGCAGGATGATGAGCCATTTTCTCTTCCAAAGCGCATTCAGGTAATCTATCAGACCGGCTTGATTTACCAATTTGCTCATGATCTCCTCATTTTTTTAAAAAAATGTGTCGTTATTATACATTATTTTGGGTTTCAAAACGAGATTTTTTGCGGCCGGTCGACATTCTCTCCATAGAGAACTCCTGTCTTTGATCAGGGTCTGCAACAGGAGATCTTTTATATCCGAATGGCAAAAGATCCCGTAATTTTTGAAATCCTCTACTGGTATCGAACGGCTAGATGGGCGGCCGGGTCATTGGACAAGTTATTGGCCGTGGCCCCAAAAGACATCAGCCTGCCCGTCCCCGAAGTCGGATTGATCAGGAGAAAAACGTTATCATAGGATCCTCTAGACGCTCCGGCCTCCGCAAATGGATAAAACGCCTGAAAATCGTACGCCAAAAATGTCTTACTGAAGGGCAATCCGACCAGGCTTCCATTGCCGTTAAAAAGGCTGAATTCCACGGTCACGGGAGATCCGCTGGGATTGAAACACCCCATGGATGTCCGGTATGTGGCATTGTTCGTCAGGTTTTGAATCATCATCGGCCGCGAGGTCGTGGCCGTGTTCGCATCAACGTCAGAAAGTCCCGGAAAGGTCTTCGAATTGTTTCCATTCATGGTCCTGGCCGAAACATGGATCAAATGGGATGCATCCTGAGTCGAAAATTCAATGGCGCCGACATTTCCAAAGTAGGTGAATGCTTCAGAGTCAAGGCCATCGATCGTCGATAGGATGTTGCTGAACTTGGCGCTTTGATTCGAGCCGGCGCCCGTCCAGAGGGTAAAGGGACCTCTCCGATTTCCTCCACCATAATTGAAGGTGACTGTCACGACTGATCCTCCGGTCACGTCTGTGACCTGGATGTCTGTTATCCATGTCCCCCCTCCTGTGGCATAAGCCCAGATGGCCTCGGGGAGAATTTTATAATTTCCCGGCGAATTGTCATAGCCGGGAGGGACCTGAAAAGCCAGATGCGCGGCCGGGTCATTGGACAAATTGTTGGCTGTGGCACCAAAGCTCATCACCCGTCCGGCGCCCGAAGTCGGATTGATGAGGAGAAATACGTTATCATGAGAATAGCTGGGATAGGGCGCCCCCACCTCCGTAAAAGGTGAAAAGACTTGAAAATCATAGCCGACCAGGATCTTGCTAAAGGATGATCCGATCTGGCTTCCCGCAGCATCCAGAAGGCGGAATTCCGCGGTTACAGAAGAGCCGCTGGGATTAAAACATCCCACGGTCGTGCGGTACGCGGCATTGCTCGTCAGGTTCTGAATCATCATCTGCCTGGAGATGGAGGCGGAATTCGCCTCAACATCTAAGAGCCCGGGGAAGGTCTTGGAGTAGTTTCCGTTCATTGTCCTTGCCGATACCTGAATCGAGTGAGAGGCGTCCTGGGTCCAGAACTCGATCGCGCCGACCCTCCCGAAGTAGGTGAAAGCCTCGGGATCAAGGGCATCGATCGTCGAAAGGATGTTGCTGAACTTGACGCTGGCGTTCGGCCCAGGACTCGTCCACAGGGTGAACGGCCCGCGCCAGCTCCCTCCGCCGTAGTCGAAATAGACAGAAACGACAGATCCGCCCGTGACGTCTGTGACCTGAATGTCCGTGACCCATGTTCCTCCGCCCGTCGCATCGGCCCAGATGGCTTCAGGAAGAATTTCGCAATTCGTCGCCGAAGTTTTTATATCAACAGAAAGGACGGCAGACCAGGCGGATTCTACGGCGATATCGATCGAGCAGCGGGCTTTGGCCCTGACGCTGTAGATCCCGGGTGTCGACCAGGCCTTGGACGCCTTGACGATGCCGACGGGAAGCCAGCCGGAGTCTGTCGCGTCCCCCCAATCATAGAAATATTGCACCGAATGGCCAGAGCTCGACGTGGAGGCGCCTGTCGTATACTCGTAGCTCGTGCTCGTGGCGCCATCCTCCCGGCCGGAAGGCTTCGTGGGCGTGGAGACAGTCTCACCACCGGCTCCCACCGTGACATTGATGACCCGGACGTAACATGCCTGCTGGTCCGTCGATCCGCTGAGAGGGTCTCTGATAAAATAGTTATTCGGGACGTAAAAAGCCGCTTTGTGATCGACCCATTGGGAAGCGCCGGCGCCTATCTTGGCCCGGAATTTCACAACGATATTTCTGGCCTGGGCGGTCGTGTAGGGCGCATAGATATCCATCGATTGATAGGTCGAGGTGATCGTCCCCGAAGTGCACCGGCTGAGAGTGTAGCCTACGGGATAGTTGACATAGGTGATGCCGCCCTGGCTTTGACTTGAATACGCGGCAGGATTGATGGTCAACCCGTCCGCCTCAACGATCTCCAGCCCCGAAGAAACGCTGATGTTGAGATACCCCCCTTCCGTATACGTTTTGCTGTTTGTGACGGTGAACGTCACCGAGGATGTTTGGCCTTGAGGGACGAAGAAATTGTTCACATTAGCGGACTCGTAGGGCGAAGGAAGCCATCCGATCTGATACTTCGTGTACCGGCACAGGGCGTCCGCATTGTTTCGCATCATACAGCTGACGGCGCTCGCGTTGCAGTACTCGCAGTTGGCGTTGGGGACATATGGCCGGGGACCGGACGGATAGCATGCGCCGCAGCTTGTGCATCCTCCGTATCCGGCCTGATAATACTCGTCGCAGGCGTAAAAAATATGGCCTGACTCATGGCTCAAAACGAGCCCAAAATTGGATTCCCCCCACCCGTTGTTTCTGAAGAGCAGCTGGGTGTAGGGTCCTCCGATGTAGGCATAGGCGAAGTAGCCATCGGTGAATGTGCTCGAAGCCCCGGTGGGATTGTATCCGATAAAAGCAGAATATGACCAATCCGTTACATAGCTCGTCCGGAGCCAAGTATTAAAGGCCGTGAGCCTATCGAATTTCGTCCCAGAGGTATAGCCGAGGTTTGCCATGATGGCATTGATCCACAGAGTATCTTGGGAAGAGGAATGCAGGATGGGCTCATATCCTTCCTGGGCCGCCCCTGATGTCGGCGCATAGGAGATAACCGAAAAAGTCAAGGTGTATCCTTCGAGGGCGGCTTTATTCGCCCACCATGTCAGCCCGTTCAGCGCCCTGTTGTATGTATTCGTAACGTCGGCGCTCGCCCAGGTATAGGTGTTCGGATCGATCGTTCCGTTGCTCTCGACAAAGAAAAGGCAAACAGCGACAGTCCCAGTCATGGCGTCGCTGTTTCCGGGAGCTGGAGCCACACCCCAGGGAAGATTTTTGCTATAATCGTTGAAATTGAGAGGGGGAGGAGTCAGGGCATCGTTAATCAGCGGCTTCCTAATTTCTATTTCTTGATAGGCGGCTTTTTCTTTGTCCGCTTCCAGGACACCCGAAGAAAAAGCGTTGAAAAAAGAAATGGCGGCCCGAGATTGAGGATCCTGGTAAGGGGTTGAATCCAAGGCGAGGGGCTGATAGGCAACTTTCTCGATCCCAAATAAACCGATCAAAGACCCGCCAACGTCCGGACGAATCCAGCCCATCATGACATGGGGAGGCGCAAGGATAGCAATCCTGCCGCCTTGGTCATTGACGAAATCCCTGGCCAGGTTAGCCGCAGCGACATCCTGATTCTGCATTAAAATGAGGGCAAAGTTTTCCTTGGCATTCAAAAGGCTAAGGTCGACCTGCTTATGGCCGGCAAAAGCGCCCAAAACGCAAAAAGTGAAAATAAGGATGAAGCTTAGAAGCTTGGGCGTGGAAGACTTTTTAGCCATATTGCACCTTCCTTTTTCAATCTATAGAGGCAACGAAACAAAAACCTTGGCGTCGGTTCTTGTTTAAAATTTAAGCACAATTGGCAGGGAAGGTCAAGTCAAGCCAAGTCTTGTTGCTCTTAAAGCAATTTTTTGGCAGATCTATACCCTGAAAAAGAAAAAAAATTTTCGCTTACCCGGAAAAAAAGAGGATGGAAGACAACCTCTTCCATCCTCTGATGCTCTCACAAAAAATAAATGGCTATTTTATTCCTAATCCCATTGAACAGCCATATGGTTTCCGGGGTCATTGGTATAATTATTGGCTGACGCGCCAAAGCAAATGAGTTTTCCTGCCCCTGCTGTCGGCCAGATCAAAAGATACTGGTTCGTAAACGAATAGGTGGGATAAGGAATCCCTGCTACTGTGTACGGGTTAAACGCTTGAAATGCATAGCCTGCAAAAGTTCTGCTAAAAGAGGCGGTGGCGCCATAGTTGGCATTCACAATATAAATTGTGACTGTAATAGAACTTCCGGTTGGATTAAAGAAACCGCATGTGGCTCTAGACAAGTAATTATTATCAAGATTTGGAACAATCATGCCTCTCCATGTCGTAAAGTAAGCACTATTCGAGTCAGCAAATTCCACAAGTCCGGGCATCGTTTTTGCGTAATTTCCGTTGTACTCTTTGACTGCGACACTGATCTTGTGACTGGCATCTTGAGTATATAATTCCAGGGCACCAACTTTTCCATACCAGGCGAAGCTCGGGTCTAAACCAGCCAGATAGGAGAGCATATTGCTAATTTTGATGCTGTGGCCGCCACCAGGGCCTGTCCAAATATTAGCTACCCACTCCCATGATGTTCCATAATCGAAGTAACAACTGACAACTGAGCCTCCTGTCCTATCGATAATCTGCACTTCCGATATCCATGTCCCTCCTCCTGTAGCTGCAGCCCAGATGCACTCGGGAATGACAATTTGATTGCTGGGGGAATTGTCATAGGCGAGCGACAGTGATGGGAGCGCGAGCAAAGCCAGGAAGCCAAAAAAACCGGATAGCCATTTTCTTTTAATCATGATTCTCCTCCTTCTCACTTAAATATTTAGCCTTTTTCTTAAGTTTGTCAAGTCTTTTTTAGCTAATCTATTGCTTTTTTATTTCTCCAGGCTTGAATGTTTAAATAACATTAACCTTCTTGGATCCGCCCGCTATTAAGCTAAAGGGTTCAGGATGAAATCATCCAGCATCTTCTTATCAACCGCCGCTGCCGAGCATGCCTTCATAAATGGCCATGATGTTTTCCACGTGCTGTTCTATAGAAAAAAATCTTTCGGCTTTTCGCCTCGCCTCTGAAGCCAGCGAAACGGCTTTCTTTTTGTCCCTCAAAAGAGAGCCGATCGCGCTTGCCATGATCTCCGGGTCGGACGGCTCAATCAAGAGTCCCGAGATATTATGATCCACAATCTCGGGAACCCCGCCGACGTTTGTCGCAACGATGGCCTTCTTGAGAGCACAACCCTCAAGAAGGGTTCTGGGCAAAGGGTCAGGATAGACGGCCGGATGGACCAGTACATCCATGGCTCGTATCAGGTCAAAGACATCGTCTCGGAAGCCCGTCAAGATGACACTGTTCTCAAGGTTCTGGTCTTTGGCCAACCTCTCCAATTTTTTTCTATAAGATTCATCCCGACTGAACCATGCCTCGCCGACAATCAAGACTCTGAGAGAAGGAAAAGACCTCTTGAGAAGAGATGCCGCGCGTATCAGGACATCATGACCCTTGACAGGATGGAGAAGACCCACGCTCCCGATGACCGGGACATCGTCTTCAATCCCCAGCTCTTGTCTAATGTTTTTTCTGGGCTGCCTATCCAGCCGTTCTATATTCACGCCGTTATAGACAACTTTTATTTTGGGTTTGAGAGAAGGAGTCACTTCGACAATGGAATCCTTCGTTGCGGAAGAGACTGTGACGATGACATCGGAAAGGTAACTGAGCAGCTTCGCTTTCAGGGGCTGGGAAAATGGACTGAAATGGATATCTCTGACATGAGTCAGCGCAGGAACCGAAGAGATCCGGGCCGCCATTCCTCCCAGATAGGCCGTCCTTGGAGTGTTGGAATGGACAAGTCGGATTCCCTTTGACCTTATGATTTTCCTGATCTGGAAAAGCGACCGAACGATTTTTGGGATTCTGTCAACATGATATCCTTCTTCAAATCTTATCATGGAAGGAAGAATCAGGGTTTCGATCCCGCATGTTCTCGCTTTTTCAGAGAATGGGCCTTCTTCGGGCAGCAGAAGAATCGGCCGGAACCTCCGTTGATCGATTTTTTCCAACAGGGCTAGAAGACTGAACTCAGCGCCGCTCATCTTTGACGTCGGGTTCAGATAAAGGATCTTGGAAATTCCTCCCGCGTTCTCCTTGGCCTTGACCTTCTCACTCATTTTAGACAACGGTGAAACTCTTTTTCATATTGATCCGCAATGCTTTGCCAGTCATATTTCGCCATGGCTTTTTTCCTGGCTTCTGTGGAAAAAGATTTCATGGCGGCTTCATTTTTGAGCAAGAAGACGGCTGCCCGAGCCAGTTCCTCGGAATCCAGAGGTGGAACAAGGAGTCCGTTCTGATTATGGACGATCAGCTCCGGAATCGCCGTGGAGTTGACGGTGACTATGGGTTTCCCCGCAGCCATCGCCTGAAGAAGGGCCAATCCGAATGTTTCATAGGTCGAGTGGAAAACAAAAAGGTCCGACATGGCATAGTAAGAGGGAAGCTCGGCTTCTTTGATATAGCCCGCAAAGATGACCCGTGACGATAGGCCTCGTTCTTGAGTGATCTCCCTGAGGCGGTTGTTTTCCGGACCCTTCCCTCCGATCACAAGAAACGCATCCATTTCCCTCACAATGGACTTCATCGCCTCGATCAGGACATCCACTCTTTTCCATCGATCCAATCTCTGGAGGGCAAAAAGGACTTTCGACTCCCGAGGGATATGAAGCGATTCTCTGATGGGATGTCCGTCGACATCCGGCCGGAATTTCTTTATGTCCACCCCAAAAGGGATGACCTCGCCCCAATCTGAATCCGCCCCGAAGAGAGCCCTCCGGCAATATTCAGAGATAAAGATCGTTTTGGAAATCGACCGGACGACGGTCCGGACATAATTTCCCCAGAAGGGAGGGACGCCCGGTCCCGGGATATCTCTTCCGATTAAGGAAAGGACCACGGGAATTTTCTTTCTTCTTTCTGCAATGATGGCGGCAAGGCCGGTGGGGAGAGCATAAAAGGCATGGATAAGATCCGGCCGATCATCTCTAATCGCTCTCAAGGCCGCCCGGATCCAGGAGCCGGAAAAAGGAGGGATCAATCCTCCGAGCAAGCGATGGCCAGGCCAACTCTTTAGATTGATCCTATCGTTGAACCTTAAGAGATCGAGGCGGGAATGGCTGAATGCGGATTCCTCCATCCCATAATCTCCGGCCGTCCCTTGGCCGGGCCATGGCGTCAGGATCTTGACTTCATGTTTTAGGGCCAGCCTTCGATAGATTTCAAAAATGCCTATTTCTGCCCCACCCATGATCGGAAAGTATGTCGGGGTGAGGACGAGGATTTTCATGATATTTCCATGGGGCCGTCACGATGGACCTCATTCTCCTTTCTTAAAACGGCAATGATCTCTATGGTCAGGACCTCTTTGAGCAGGGGAATCTTGTGCAGCGCTTTAAGATACCAACGCTGGAACGCGATTTCTTTATAAGCGAGCAGCCTAAAATCGCTGTCTTGGATAAGTCGTTTAAATTTCCTAACGGAAGTTTTATTGATGCCAATGAAACGGTCCCTTTCTTGATCCACCGACGTGTTCAGCTTGGCAAGTTCAGGGCTTTTTGCGGCAAGCCGCTTCCAGACTCTTAAGAGTGTTTTTTCTGAAAAGAGAAGATGACACCAGGGAATGTGGATGAAATCAAAAAGATGGGCGCCCATGAAGGCATAGTAGGGAGAAAAATGGATATAGAGACGTCCGTCTTTTCGGAGGACTCGAGAGCATTCTTGGAGAACGTGTCGTGGACGGTCGAAATGCTCCATCGTCGCGATGGTATAGATCAAATCGAATTTTTCTGCGGTAAACGGCAATTTCTCGGCATCGGCCAGAACAAAATGAGGCGGATTGTCGGGCTCCTGTTTTGCCTGAATATGCCTATGGGCGACCGTCAGCCCCCTCAGGTTGAGATCGACTCCGGTGACCCTCAGGCCTCCGCGTTCGGCCAGGGCAGCCGACAATCCCCCATAACCGCAACCGAGATCAAGAATCTCCGCAGGGATTCGCCGTGCCGCTCGCTCCGGATTTAGATAATCGAGAGACGTGGCTAGATGGTTCCGCGCAGAAAGAGAAGAATAGCGTATCTTTCCCTCTTCCGACGGATCGTTGCGCAGCAACTCATAATTGCTCGAAGGCTTGAACATCCGATTGAGAGCCAGACAGAGTTTTTCTGAAAAGGAAGGATTAAGAAAAACGCTTCTCATGGCCGGCTCTTGCCTAAAAAAGAAAAATTCAAGGGAATCAACTTCAGTTCGTCCGTTTTAAGGACGATAAGGGCCAAGACGTAGGAAATAGCGCCCAAGAGGGCCAGGATGATGAGATACAAAGGCGGACTCATGGAGGCCTTAACCCATCGATCGCTTGCTAAGCAAAGGAGGACGGCAAAGCCGCCGGCCAGGAGTGATTTTAACAGACATCGCCGAATGACCGGAATGTCCAGTCCGTCGATTTTGATTTTAATGAGGGCGAGATAAACAAAGAGAGAAATAAGATATTGAACGGAAGATGCTGCGGCAATCCCCAGATATCCAAAATGGCCAGAAAGGATAATCGCGATAAAAACGTAAAGGAGAAAGCCAAAGATGCCGACGGCCGCAACGATCAACGTCTCCTGCAGGGAATACAGCGTATTAACCAGAGGAGGGAGGATGGCTGCCACGACAAAGAATCCAAGGTAGGCGATCAATGTCTTCCCCACGGCGATGGTCGCGGGACGAGTAAAATTTCCTCTTTCGAAAATGAGACTGACCAATTCAAACTTGGCCAGGGCAAGGAAAAACGCGACGGGGACCGTGATCATGATCAAAACGCGAAGCGCTTTAGACAGAATCTCTTTTAAGCCTTTGACATCATTCTGGGCGGCATATTCGGACATTTTGGGAAACAGGGCCGTGGATAATCCTTGAGTGAGCATGATCAACAAAGCTGTGATGATCGTGTTCGCATATCCAAGATAGGAGACGCTTCCTTCTGTCAGTCGGGAGGCGAGGAAACGTTCGACAAGAGCGTTTGTCTTATAGAAGATCGCACCGACGAGGAGAGGCCACATCAGGCGGGCGAGCTTCATCAGTTCTTTCTTTTTAAAATCGATGGTCAAACTGAACCGTTTTTCCCTCGTAAAAATCTGCCCCAGAAGAACAAATTGGGTTAGAGACCCCAGCAAGGTCCCCAAGGCGATGCTTTTGATTCCTAAATCCTTTTTCAGAAAAACAACAAAAAGCAAAGTCATCAAGTTGTTTAAACCGAGGGCGACGGATGGCTGGAAAAACCTGTGCTGAGCATAGAAAAGGCTTGTCAGCAGAATCGACGTCCCAGAAAAGATCTGGGAAAAAAGGAAAATCCTAAAGAGGTCGGCAGATGCCGTCGACGTTTCTTGTGAAAACCCCGGATTTAGCCCCGTGATGATGCTTCGAGAGAAGAGAAAACCCGCGATGGCCAGAAAACAAAGCAGGATAAACAGTCCGTTTGCAGAAATGCTCGCCACCTTCCAGGCATTCCTCTCATCTTTTTGCCGAGCTTCAATAAACACGGGGATGAATGTTGAGGACAAAGCGGCGGAGATGACAGACGAGAGGATCTGAGGAATGGTTGAGGCGGCAAAAAAAGCATCCATTTCCTGTCTCGTCCCGAAGCTGAAAGCCAAGACAACCAGGGTGAGGTAACTCAAGAGACCTGCCAGGAGCATAAAAAAACTGAGGACGAGGCTTGATCTGAGGACGGTCTTGCTAGCAGATGTGCTCATGTCAGATTCGAACAACCGCTTTTTCCCCGGTGATTTCAAGAAAAAAGCTTTCATAGCGATCGACCATCTTTTCCAAGGAATAGCGCTCCCTGACTCTGGCCCGGGCCCTTTGACCGTACCACCGGCAGACATCCTCATGGCCGATCAGATAGGCCAATTTCTCTCTGAGCTCATGGATATCATTTTTTTGATAAATGACCCCGGAATCGCCGACCACTTCAACATTCTCCGAAGTGCCGTTGGCGAGAACGCAGTTGCCGCAGGCCATAGCCTCCAACAGGGCAGGATGAGTGCCGCCCACTTCGGTGGCCTGGACATAACAGGCGGCGTGACTTTGAAGTTCTTGGTATCCTTGGCCAAAGACGAATCCCGTACAGATGATGCGGCGGTCTCCCTCGGCGATCTTGCCGAGATATTTTTTATAAGCCGTCGCATAAGGGGCATCCCCGACAACCGCCAGCTTTTTGTCCGTTTTTATTTTTCTAAACGCTTCCATAACGAGATGGGCATTGTTTTCCGGCTCGAGGCGACTCACAAACAAGATATAGCGGCCCGGCTCAAGATCGTATTTTTTTAAGATGTCGTGAGAATCAAGCCTTTCCAGGGCTGTCCCGTAGGGAATCATCAGAGAGTCCTTCTTATAGGTTTTCAAATAATATTTCCTGATCACCTCGGCATCAGTGACGATGGCGTTGGGCAACTTCGTGGAGAGATATTCTCCCAAGCGATAATAAGACTTGCCCAGCCAATTCCATTTTTTCCGCAATCGCTCGATTCCGTCGACATTGACAACGACTTTCATCCCTGCCATCCGGGGCAGGAATGAGAATAGGCTGTTTGCCGCATTGCAGATCAAGATCATATCAAATCTGTTCCAAAGCGAGTGAAGAACCGAAAGAAACGTATGAGCCACAGTGTCGAGGTATTTATGACGAATGGTCGGCAGGACCCTGATCTTCACCCCTTGATAGGTTCTGATCTCGGCCCCGATCATATTAGATCTCCCATAGACAGTGACCTCATGACCCCTTTCGACGAGCTTCGTGGCCAGTCCTTCAGCGAAAGTCTCAAATCCCCCGTATTTTGCAGGAATTCCCCGAATACCCATAACCGCGATTTTCACGGCGTCTTCTGCTCTCCCCCAGCCGGAACGCTAATCCTTTCACTCCGGGGTTTCCAACCGAACCACTTTGACAAGTAACCATCGGGAACGGCTTTTTTCTTCATGATTTGCTTTCTTTTTTCGATCGTCCTGGGCAGATGTCTAATCGCCAAGGAAAAGGCTTTCAGAGATGCTCGTTCCATCAGGAGGATATAGCCCAAGATCATCATATCCCTCAAGGAAAAAAAGAAAAATGTTTTCAAGCCGACTCCCCAGGTCAAATTCTTGATCCGCATGAGAAATCGATTTTTGACGGAATGGAGATTAATTTCTTCAGGGGTTGTCTTGCGGTTGCAGGGCAAAACTCTTCTTTGATGATAGGCAACGGCTGACGGAGTGTAGACGGCCCTCCAACCCATGAGCTGAGCCCGCCAGGCTAAATCGGCATCTTCCCGGTATGAAAAAAAGTCATTATCAAAATATTCGTCCATGATTTTAACATCGGCCAGCATGTCCTTTTTAAAAAGGGGTGCTGCACCGCTCACGCCAAAAACGTATTCCAAGTGTTCAAACTGGCCCTCATCGCGACGATTTGATCCACGATCGAGGTGACGGAGGGTGGGTGTGAAAAATATCCCCGTCGAATCAATAACCCGATTTTCATTTCTGTAAAGCTTTCCCGTCACCATTCCCACGACCCGATCAACTTTCATCGCTTTGACCAGCTCTTGGATGTAGTTTTCCGAAAGAACCGTATCGGGATTTAGCGGCATAAAGTACGTTCCCCGGCAGCGATCGATGATTCGATTGTGTCCCCTGGAATAGCCGAGATTCTCTGGATTTTTTATGAGAGTCAAATGAGGATAATGTCTCTCCACAAACTCTGCCGACCCATCGCTGGAACCGTTATCGCTGACGATCAGCTCCAACGGTTTATAATCCTGCTTGAGAACGGATTCAATGCAGCTCTGCAGATCGTTTTTATGGTTGTAGATCAGAAGGTGCACCGTGACCCATTCTTTCTCAAGCTGTTCCATGGCCCTGCTTGTCAGCTTTTCGTCAGCCCTTTGATAGATTTTTTCGCCTGTCGGATGACGCCTTTCACTCCCTCCTTCTTGAGGATAAGGGAGACTTGCCTGGCTAGATATTGACCTTTTCGAAGAGAGGAGAAATGATCACTTCGGACTTTTTTCCCGAAATCCGGAGCCACCATTGGATCCTTCACCCATTCTCTCAGGGGATGCATTAGCGTCTTGTAGGAGAGCTCTTGAAGAGAATAATTCGCCAAATTCTCTTTGTATCGCTTGAGGCGGGCGGGGTCATCAGCCAGAGAGAGTATCGCTCCGGCTAGGGCATCAGAATCGCCGATCGGATAAGTGATCCCCAATTCTTTTTTTTCGACCAAGCCGCTGATCTCTGCGATCTTGGTGGTGATGATAGGCAGAGAAGCCTTCATCATCTCGTTGAGTCTATTCCTCGCCCCTAGGAGAGCCTCGTAGCTAAACCGATCGACATTAATCCCGACATCGCTCTCCAAGTAATAATTGCCGACATCCTGGGTTGGGATCCAGCCAGAGAAGATAAATTTCTCAGAGAATCTGGATTGTTTGACTTTGTTGATAAACCTGGAAAAAGTCATTTCATCATGTCTTTCAATGGCCCCGCCTGTCGAAACAAACTTAATTTTCCTATTTTTTGCCATGGCCTTCACCAGGCCGTCAAACAGTGTCTCAACATCGGTCCAGGTGTTATACCCCCCGCACCATAAGATCACAAAATCGTCTTCATGGACGAGTTTATTCCTGAGCACGATTTTCGAATGAGAAAAGGGTTCGTCATCCAAACAGATGGGTATGACACGAACAAAATCATAATTCAGGGTGTGTTTATTCAGCCGGCCCAGCAAGCCCAGTTCCCCGATCACGGCGTATTTCTGGGGGATCGATACCGTCGAAAAGATATCCGCCCTTTTTAAGGTCATGATTTCCAGGCGGCGCCAAAAGGCAGGATAAAAATCATCATCGTAGACGGCCGCCTTTGCCTGGGCCTCGGCCAGGAGCGAGCCGAAAAGGTCGGCCCACATCGGCTTATCCGTTCGAATTCGGGCCGCGTACGAGGATGGAACCGTGCCTGCGCCGACGATACAATCCGGTCGGAAGTCCCTGTAATGGCGGTTTAAAAGCTTTGGCCTAAAAACTTCTCGCGCGAGGGAATAGTAAGAAAGGTTTGCATGAATCTTTTGAAAGAGAATCTCATCGAGCCGCTCTTCATCAAAATAGGCTCCCTTGACTCTCAAGCAAAGCAAACAGACCTGGTGCCCTTCCTCCATTAAGGCCTTAGCGATCAGCCAAGTGCGATTGTTGAGCGCATAATTTTTTCGCTGGTTTTCGAAGGGCAGTGGAGCGACGCCCGTAACGAGGACTCTGGCCATGCTGGCTTCAAACGATTGGCTTGGCCCGGGATGACCTGTCTCATAAATATCCCTCTTAGTTTTTATGCTAACTTGGTAGCCCTGGAACCGCAAAATCCTTTTTGAAACATACCATTCATGTTGAATTCCTGTCAATAGCTCATGCCCCTGACCGTCGATCACTTTTGATATAGGGCTAGGAGGGGGAAAAAGCTCTTGACAGGAAAAGGAGTTAAGCTTATATTGTAGTATAGATACAACAATAAGGAGGCCTTATGCCTAAACTACCAAAACTTCGTCAACTCCGGCAGGAACTGCTCGGCCATATCTCCGCGATCGAGGAGATGCGCCGGGGATCGGTCATCCGTCAGTTCCTGAAGCTTCGACTCAAAGGACAGAAAGACCCGGTTCTGGCCGGTCCCTATGCCCTGTATACCTGTAAAAAGAAAGGAAAAACCCAGGGCCGGCGGCTCCATAGCCCCGAGGAGATCCGAAGGCTGGAAGAGCAGGTGGAAAACTATCATGTCTTCCGAAAGTTGTGTGCGGAGCTGGTCGAGGTTTCCGAGCACATCTGCGACGAGAAGGATCGCCGGCGATGAGCCAAGAGGCGCTCGGCCAGGTCCTTAGCCCTCTCCGCAAGTCCCAACGGACAATCATCAGCCTGGTGGTTCAAGCCATGGCGACCTTAGGTCAGGCCGCTTCGATTCCGATCGCGGCCGTTTTGGCTCAGCGAGTCGGCTCTCAGGTCGACAGCGCTCTGACCCGCGTCTATCGGCTGCTGCATAACCGGCGTCTGGATGATCT
>JAPKZH010000116.1 GCA_026393905.1 Candidatus Aminicenantota bacterium | reverse complement strand
TTTTATCCTCGCTGTCCGATGGAATGACGGGCAAATTCATTTCGGCGGCCTGGGATCCCTGGCCGGAGCAAGATTTTCAAGAGCGGTTGCGCCGAGATAAAGACTTTGCCACCATCCGCCGCATCGATGACAAGATGTTTTTCAAAAAGAGCTAAGACAATGAGCATCCGGGTGGCCATCATCGGCGCCGGCCTGATCGGCCGGAAGCGGGCCCTCGCTCTGAAAAAATTCCCGGATTGCCGGCTGGCCGTGAGCGTGGATATCGATCCTGAGGCAGGCCGCAGACTCGCCCGAGAATTTGGCGGTGACGCCGAAACCGAATGGAAAAAAGTCGTCCGCCGCGAGGACATCGATATCGTTGTTGTCGCGACGCCCAATAAATTCTTAGCGCCGATCAGCATCGCCGCCCTGAAAAGCGGAAAGCAGGTCCTCTGCGAGAAGCCCCTTGGCCGGAACATCGGAGAATCGCAGAAAATAATAGAAGCGTCTCTTGACGGGGGAGGGACGCTCAAGACAGGATTTAATCACAGGCATCATCCGGCTCTGGCCCAAGCCAAGAAATTCTTGGATCTTGGAGAAATCGGTCGTTTGCTCAATCTCCGGTGCCGCTACGGCCATGGGGGGAGGCCGGGGTACGATCAGGAATGGCGCGCCAATAAAATCCTGAGCGGCGGCGGAGAGCTTCTCGACCAAGGCGTTCACGTTGTCGATCTGATGCGCTGGTTGGCAGGGGACTTTGATGAGGTGTTCGGCGTGGTCCGGACGTATTACTGGGAGATGAACGTTGAAGACAACGCTTTCGCCCTTTTTAAAGGAAAAGACGGGCTCGAAGCTTTCATGCACACGAGTTGGACGCAGTGGAGGAACCTCTTTTCCTTGGAGATCTTCGGAAGCCGGGGCTATCTGATCATTCAAGGCCTGGGAGGAAGCTACGGATTAGAAAAACTGATTATTGGCAGGAATGTTGGGCAAGGCAGGCCTCCTGACGAAGAAGTCATGGAATTTCCGGGGCCGGATATCTCCTGGGAAGAGGAGTGGAGAGAATTCCTTTCGGCCATCAGAGATAAGAGGGCGCCGCTGGGATCGGGCTATGACGGGCTCCAGGCCAATACGATGATCGACGCCGTGTATCGGTCGGCCCGGAAAAATAGGCCGGTTAAAATCGGCGGACCTTGAACGAGGCCTTGTAAGCAACGATTGGCCGGAGATTTGAAGAGCCTATGAAAGAGCGAATAGGGATCCTGACCGGAGGCGGCGACGTCCCGCCTCTGAATGCTGTTATCGCCTCAGCCCAAGCAGCGGCCTCTGCCGAGAACATAGAACTTGTCGGCATTCTCAAGGGATGGGAAGGGGCTTTAGAGGGGAATTTTGTCGATCTCTCCTCCGTCCCTATCGACCCGGCGATTGGAGGGACGGTGATCAAGTCCTCACGCCTCAATGTTGGGAAAGTTGCCGACGGTCCCTCCCGGATTCTGGAGAACCTACAAAAAAACAATATCGGCGGCCTCATCGTCATAGGCGGGGAGGACACACTCTCCATCGCTTTTTTGTTGCCCTTCTTCCCCCAGGTTTTAATCGCCAAGTCCATCGACAACGATGTCGGGCAGTGGAAGAAAGCCGTCGCCGAGTCCGCCCCGGAGCAGATCCTAAATTATTTTACTCTGGGTTTTCCGACGGCCGCCGAAAAGATCAGCTCTTTTGTCAGCTTGAAAGAGGGGCTGAGAACCACCGCTTATTCCCATGAACGGATTATCATTGTCGAATCCATGGGCATGCAGACGGGCTGGTTGGCTCTTTCTTCGGCGCTCGGGCACCCGGATTTTATCATCATTCCCGAGTTTCCGCTGGAATACGAATATTTTTTAGACCGAGTTCTCAGAAAATATACCCGCCAAAAACATCTGGTGATCGTCGTCGCAGAAGGAGCCCGCTGGCCGGGGAGCTCTTTTATCCAGGCCGAGAAGGATGAGATTGAGGCGTTCGATCATCCTCGTTTCGGCGGAGCCGCCCGGGCTCTCCAAGAACGACTCAAAAAAGACCTGGCCGGACATTTTCCCACGAGGAATGTCAATGCCGTCAATCCATCCTATCTCTATCGCTCTGGGGCTCCCAACCGTCTTGATCAGCTTTGGGCCGAGAAGCTTGGGGAAAGAGCCGTCCAACTTCTGGCTGCTTGCTCGAAAGAACCACTGTTTCTGTCCGTTGAGAAAGGTGAAGCCGGCTTCTTCATCCAAGACCACCCTTTGGCCGAATTCTCGTCGATCGGCGATTTGCACCGGTTTGTCGATTCCCGGCTTTACGATCCGGGAGAATTTCGAGCCACAGAGAACGGGCTGAAATATTTGAGAGAAATCCTCCGTGAAATTCCATTTGATAACTCTTATGGAATCAGCAGATAATAGGGAACGGCCAAAGGTAGGCTTCCCGGCTCTCCTGAACCTGGAAGCTCTTAACAGAGAATAAAAAATGGATTACATCAAAAGATATCTGAAGGAAGCAAAAGAAATCATCGACCAGATCGACCAAAATCAAATCGATCAGGTGATCGTTCTCGTGAAGGAAATCAGGGAAAAGAAAGGAAGATTATTTTTCCTCGGCGTGGGAGGCGGCGCCGCTCATGCGTCTCATGCGGTCAACGATTTTAGAAAAATCTGCGGCTTTGAAGCTTATACGCCCACGGACAATGTTGCGGAGCTTTCAGCGCGGATCAATGATGACGGCTGGAATACGGTTTTTGTCGAATGGCTGAGGCAAAGCCGCTTAGGCCCACGGGACGGGATTTTTATCTTTTCGGTCGGAGGAGGCTCCCTGGAAAAAAATATCAGCGCCAATTTGGTGGGGGCCATTGATCATGCCAAGAAAATGAAGGCGAAGGTCCTGGGCATCGTGGGGCGAGATGGAGGATACACCTCTCGGATGGCCGATGCCTGTATCATTGTCCCGATCGTTAACCCTGAGACTGTAACGCCCCACACGGAAGCCTTCCAAGCCTTGCTCTGGCACCTGATCGTCAGTCATCCGGCGATGAAGGCCTGTCCGATGAAGTGGGAGTCTTTAAAATAACAAGGAGGAACAATGGCCATTTTTTTGGATACCGGAAAAATTGAAGACGTCGAGATGTATATGAGGATGGGCGTCATCCGGGGGGTGACGACCAATCCCACGATCCTCCTCAAATCCGGTATTACGGGCGGAAAAGCGATGATCAAACAGACGTCGGTCGAGATTGCCCACATCATCAGCCCGTATCCTTTGTCTGTCGAGGTGACGACCAATGACCCTCTCAAAATGGTCGAGCAGGCCAGGGAATATGCCCAATGGGCAAAAAATATTATTGTCAAAATCACGGTGCATGGTCCTCAGGGAGAGCTGGAAAATTTTGAGGTGGTTCACCAGTTGGAGACAAAATATGACATCCGGGTCAACCTGACGGCCATGATGAGCGCCCAGCAATGCCTTCTCGGAGCCCTTGCGGGAGCGACCTATGTTTCTCTTTTCGGGGGCCGTGTCAATAATATGGGTTATAATTGCGTCGAAGAGATCCGGAAAGCCCGGAAGGTCCTCGATGACCAACATCTTCAGGCCAAGATCATCGTCGGCTCCACGAGAGAAGTCCTCAATGTCATTGAGTGGCTTGAAGCCGGCGCTCATATTGTCACCGTCGTCCCGGAGTTGCTCAGAGGAATGATCGTTCATCCCTACAGCAAGGAAACGGTCCAGATGTTCCTTGAGGATGCCAAGAAAGCCGAGGAGAAGCTTAAGACCTGAGTCCTGTTCTGAAAAATTTGGGCCAAGAAAACGGATGAAAAAAATCCTTTCCGTCTTTTTTTTAATCCTCCGTCTTTTTTTTAATCCTCAGCGACCTCGCCTCTCTCCTGGCCGCTTTTATGCTCGGCTATTTTTTAAGAAGCCAGATCCTTCCCCACGTCATTTCCTTTAAACAGCCTCCTCTTCCTCTGTCAAGCCAGCTCAGCAGGGGTTTCTTTGTCGGCGTTTTCATCGTGATCACCATCCTGGCCTTCGAGAGGCTTTATACGAAGCGAGTCTCTTTCTGGGAGGAGGCCAAGCTGATCATCCGAGGGATTACCCTTGGTTTTATTTTGATGGCCATGATTGTCTTTGTTTCGAGAAGCTACACACAATTCTCCCGGATCGTAACCCTCCTGGCCTGGCTGTTGAGCCTGGCCATCTTCCCGATTTTCCGGCTGATGGCCAAAAAGGCGTTGCTAAAAATTAATCTCTGGGAGAAAAAAGTCCTTATTATAGGAACCAACAAGACGGCGAAAATGATCGCCCAGGCCATCAAGAACGACAGAACGCTGGGCTATGAGATTTCGGGCTTCCTTGCCGAGGATCCCTCGGAGGTCGGGAGGGTTATTGTCGATGATAAAAAGGTGATCGGCACGATCGACCAAGTAGAAGACGTGAGCAAAGAGTTTGGTGTTCAGGACATCATCATTGCCTTGCCGGGGATCAATCAGGACAAATTGATCGACCTGATGGAGACTTGCGAAAAGGTGACTCCGACAATTCGGATTGTGCCGGCTGTGGGGAGCTTATTCACCATGGGTGTCGAAATTGAGAATTTCGGAGATATCTTGTCGTTGTCGATCGCCCGGAATTTGGCGAAACCCTGGAATATCTTTGTCAAAATGTCTTTTGAACTGGCCCTGGCTCTGGTGTTGCTCATCTTGTTTTTCCCCATTCTGCTGTTGATCGCCATCGCCATCAAATTCAGCTCTCCCGGTCCTATCTTGTTCAGGCAGGAACGGTTGATCGCCAATGACAAAAACATCAAGATCTTCAAATTCCGATCGATGTTCATTGATGGAGATGTCAAATTAAATGATTATTTGAAGCAAAATCCGGAGGCTCAAACCGAGTGGAATAGGTACCAAAAAATCAAGAATAACGACCCGCGGGTCACCCGCGTGGGAAAGTTTATTCGACGGCACAGCCTTGATGAACTTCCCCAACTTCTCAATGTCCTCAAAGGCGAGATGAGCCTGGTCGGCCCCCGACCTTATCTTCCCCGGGAAAAAAAAGAATTGGGCGAGAGATATCAAATTATTTGCCGGGTAAAGCCGGGCATTACCGGCTTGTGGCAAGTCAGCGGCCGAAATCTTCTTCTTTTTGAAGACAGGTTTCCCCTGGATGAATACTATATCCGGAATTGGTCATTATGGCTTGACGTCGTCATTCTCTTCAAAACAATTAGAGTCTTAGCCAAGCACGAAGGGGCCTACTGATCACGAGTGAAACTATGAACAAAACGGCGTTCTCCGCCGTTGGTCTTTCCTTAACCGCCGTCTGTTTTGTCCTTTATGGCTTTTTTTATTATATTTATGTTCCCCTCGTCGCTTCTTTTCAACTCATCCTTATCCCTCTTCTCCTCCTCACGCTGATCCTGACCCTGGTCCGGATCGAGTGGGGGACCTTTTGGTTTGTTTTCGCTTTTCCTCTCATCAACAATCTTCCTTACTTTTTTGGCATTCATGAGAACATTCCGCATGCTCCCGTAGCCCTCGTTTTGTTCCTGGCTTTTTTCTTGGGCTGGATGGCAAGAACGTCCCTCTCGGGTTTGCTGCCGAGCTTTCCCGTTCAGCTTTCCAGGCCCCTCACCATGCTTTCTCTGATTGTGGTGATCTCCGGACTCCTGACGTTTTGGCGGTATGCGAATTTTCCTCCGTTTCTTTCAGATGGAATCCATGAGCTGATCGTGAATGTCAACGGGGTGAGAGCGGGCGGGGCCGTCATGAGTGACGTTTTCAATTCCCTGAATTATCTGACGGGGTTCTTTTTCCTGTGTATTCTTTTGAACATTTTCAGAACGTGGGATGATGCTAGAAAATTGCTGGTGGTTTTTTCTGCTTCTGCTGGAATCTCTTTGATCTTTTGCCTCTTCCAAAAATATGTTTCCATGCCTCTGGGCAATACGCCGACATGGGTGGGGCTCGGACAGCTGAATTCCACATTTAAAGACCCAAACGCGTTCGGCGCTTTTTTATCGGCCGTCCTGCCCGTGTTCTTGGGAATGGCACTGTCTTTCCGAAAAAGAATGCGCGTCTTATTTTTCACCTTGATCATTCTCACCTTGTTTATCTTTCCTTCGATCGGTTCTCGAAGCGGCTTTCTTGCTATCAGCGTTTCCTCGGGCATTTTTTGTGTCTTAATCCTGTTCGGCAAAAAAGCGAGTTTCAAGATAAAAATCATCCAATCCCTGGCTATTCTTTTAGCCCTTGTCTTAATCATTTCTTCACTTTCTTTTTTTCAGGGCCGATCCAGTCTCTTTCAAAGGCTGAATTGGAATCCCAAGACGGCCTCGGGACAAAATTTCGTGAGCGAACTGTTTACAGGAAAATTGGCAGTGTGGAATATCGCCGGACACATGGTCCAGGATTTTCCCTTCACCGGCGTAGGGATGGGAGCTTATATTATCGAGCTCCCGAACTATCTTCAATCTCTGGGAAGACCTTCTGAACAAACCGATTCTGCCGAAAACTATTTCTTCCAGGCGGGCTCCGAGCTGGGGCTGGCCGGGCTTTTTTTGTTTCTCTATGTGTTCTTTGCCATTTTTAAACAGATGAGGGTCAGCTGGAGGAGATTTCATCCCGAGGACAAGGATAAATATATTCTCATAGGAATTTGCTCCGGCCTCCTTGCTCTCTGTGTGAACTTCCTCTTTCACAGTTATGTTGGAAGTTTCGAGGTCGTCTACACCTTCTGGATTCTGGTGGCTCTCGTGTTTATTGGGTCTCCATCGGCCGAGACAAAAAAGGTCCGCGCTATGAAAAAGCCTTCTTGGCGGATGGCCGCCGTGATTTTGACCATAAGCTTCGGCACGATTCATCTCTGGAATTCGATGCATTCCCTTTCCTTAAAAAGTCAAACCGCACGGTTCGGTTGGAACCAAAATTTTGGGCTCTATGAGATAGAAAAGGACCCAAGGAGATTTAATTTTCGATGGGCTAAGCAATCGGCCGGTTTAACCATAGAAGCTCTAAGCCCTTCACTTGTCATCCCCATGCGGGCTTCCCATCCCGATATTGAAAAAAAGCCGGTCCGGGTTAAGATTTTCCTTGGAGATGAATCTTTTAGGAAAATGACACTTATCCAAGAGGTTGTTTTTACAAAAACAGACTGGATAGAATTGGAATACCCCGTTCTTCATCCCTCCGAAAAGAAAATTTATCTTATCGTTGAGACAGACCGAGACTGGCAGCCCAGCAAATATCTTGGCCTGCCGGACTCTCGGTCACTGGCTCTCGCGCTGGGAGAGGCATGGTTTAAGTATCCCTCCGAAATACCCGGCAAGAAGATCAACATCCTGGAAACGATCCCTTCTCAAAATTGGCAAGGTCAGTTTAAGGAAAATCTAATTACTAACGGAATGAGCCGGATGAACGTAAAAATCGAGAAAGCTAACTCTGCGCTGCGATTGTGGGTTAAGGGCCAAAAAGCCATGGGCATCGGCCCGATGATTATCATCCGGCTCGACGGCACTGTCATCGGAAAAATCCTGATCAATGAAGAGTTCTGGAATCCTTTGATTTTGACAGCGGCGATCGGAGTGGGGGAACACGAGGTTGGTGTTGAGTTCACGAATGATTTCTATGCCGGAGAGCTCGGCCAGGACCGGAATGTTTTTCTCGGAGATTTAGACATAATTTTCATAGAATAATCTTAACACATCGGCTGGAACGATATGAGGGGGGGGCAGGTCACCACGTCTGAGAGTGATTCAAGATAAGCGGCAAATGGAGCTTGTTAGAGCTTTTGCTCAAATCAACAAGCGCATATAGGCCGCGCGGCCTTACTCGCTGATCATCATTGGCAGAGACTGGATGGGATATCGAGATTCACTTGTGAGAAAATCAATTTCCTTGTTCCTTTGTCTTGACATCGATCCGCGGTCGGATTTATAATTTTTTCGCAACCGGAGGCGTCGTTGTCAAGCTCAACGTGACATGATTCCAAACAACATGGAAAAGCAAATTCCTATCACTAAATCGTTTATTAAAAGAAGTAATTATCAGGACGAGGGTGCAAAGCTCTTGATAAATTCCAGGACGAATAATATGGAAGGTAAAAAGGCAACGACAATAAAACATTTTGTGAAAAAACGCAGTTGTCCGGCCGTGATGATTTAGCCTTAGAGCGCTCGTGAGTCTTTCCTAAGTACACTGGGTCTTGCCTAGATTTTGAATCAACTAAAATGCATAAAAAAATCAAGGTAGGGATAGACGCTCTTCCGGCTGTGCCTGGAATGAGCGGTGCCGTGGGTGCTATACGGAATATGATAAAGATTGTTCCTAAGGTGGATAATTCAGTTGAATTAATCATTTTTGTTAACTCTGCCCAATATGATTATTACAAAAGATTTTTGCCCTTAGATGCTCCTAATAAGATAACCCTATTCATTGTTAAGTTTCCAAGCTCACCTCTTCCTCTACGTTTATGGGCGCAAAATTTTATCGTACCCAGTCTTTGCCACAAGTTCGACATTGACGTTCATTTTTCGATGAATCCTGAGCCAATCATTAAGATTTCCGGGGTTAAAGAAGTTTTTAAGGTCGTCGACCTACAATATTTTGATGTTCCCCAAGAATTCGGGGTATGGAAGACTACTTATCGAAAATGGATGGGGAGGCGGAAAGCTAAAAGGGCCGAACTAATATTAGGTAATAGCCTATACACGAAAGCCAAAATTATGGAATATTTAGGAGTCCAGCCTGACCGCATAAGAGTAGTACATGAAGCGCTTGATCATGAATTTTTCAATACTGACCACCTGGACCTTAAGGATCTGGATGTCTTTAGAAAAAGATATTCAATAGCTTATCCCTTCATCATCTACGTCTCCAGTTTCCGGCCATATAAAAATCATGCCCTATTATTGCAGGCATTTAGCAAATTAAGGGAGAAGGGCCTTCCTTATCATTTGGTCCTGATTGGGAATGATATCAAGGGATATCGGAGGAAGATTGAGAACAAAGCAATTGAAGTTGGACTAACTCACTGTATTCATTTCTTTGATTATATTCACCATTGGGATTTGAGATTGTTTTATGCTGCCGCTGACTTGGCCGTCTACCCCTCTGAACTAGAAACGTTTGGAATTCCGCCCTTGGAAGCTATGGCTTGTGGAGTGCCTGTGATCGTTTCGGATCGAACGGCTGTCCCGGAAATATCGGGAGGTGGGTCTCTTGTAGTGGACCCTCATAATATATCCTTGATGGCAGAATCCATGTATCAGGTACTTTCAAATGAAAAACTCGGGAAAGAATTGCAGGAAAAAGGCAAAACGTGGTGCAAGCAATTCACAGAGGAGCGAAACATCTCTGAAACCATTCAGTTAATAAGAGACCTGGTTAATTGATGCCTGAAAGGCCTATGATGATAAGGTCCCAAGAACGGAAATTGAATAAATTTTCGGTTAACGTGCTGGTTTCATATCTTCGTTATTACGGGGCTGCCCTAGTTCTCAAGTTTTTCAGTTTGAATAACTTAACAAAAAAAGCTTATAGGAGATTAGGAAATAAATTCTTTCAGGAAAAACATTCTGCGGTTGCCACAACAGATGTTGAACAAGGAATTTGGCTATATGATTTAATAAGGATCCAGAATAAGCAGATTGGCAAATTTCTCGAATTGGGAACAGGCTGGACCCATTTTTATTCATTATTCCTTAGATATTTCTTTGATGGGGAGATAGTCCTTTTTGATATCCAAGATAACAGAAGCCTGGGGGCTGTAAAAAAGCGAATGACCAAATTAGCCCAAATCTTGATCGAAGATTTCAATGGCCGAGCGGCTTGGAATAAACTTCGAATAGAAAAAATAGGCGATGTGATATCCACAACTCCGGACTTCCAAACTCTTTACGATAAATTAAACATGAAATATGTCTTATCACCAACAGGAAGTCTTGCGGATTTCAAGGAAAATGAATTCGATGTAATTTTCAGTATGGATGTTTTAGAACATATCTCTAAGAATCAGTTGAACGAAAATTCACCGATCATGTATAGATTGCTAAAACCGGGAGGGTTGTTTATTCATCAAATTGGCCTGGATGATCATATCGCTCATTATGCTCCAAGAATACCGCAAAAAAATTATCTAAGATATTCCGAAATGACCTGGAGAAAAACCTTTGAAAATACAGTCCAGTTCATTAATCGTTTACAGACAAGTGATTATTTGGAGATATTTAG
>JAPKZH010000138.1 GCA_026393905.1 Candidatus Aminicenantota bacterium | reverse complement strand
ATAGGTTCCCAGGTTGCGCGGAGCAGGGAGTGATTGGAGAAACATCTTGTCCATGTTGGCGGGACGGGCCGTCCGCTGCTTGTCGATCATCGGGCTCTGTCCGATGACCGTGACGTTCTCTTCGATACTGCTCATCTCCATTATGATGTCGATCGTCGCCGTCCGGGAGACCTCCACCTTCACTCCCTTGCGGATCACCGTTTTCATCCCCGAAAGCGCGAAGGTGATCTGGTAATCGCCGGGCGCCAGGGCTATGAACCGAAATGCCCCTTTCTCGCCGGTAATGGCGCTCATCGAGGAAATGATCATGGCCGGAGAAGTGAGGGTTATAGAGACTCCCTGCAGTCCTTCGCCCTCCGGGGCAAGAACACGGCCGATGATGTTGCCGGTTTGGGTCGTCTGCCCAAACGCCAGCCCGGCAATCAGGAGAACAGCGGTCATGAAAAATGCTCTTTTACTCATAAATTAAATCCCTCCTTGAAAAACGAAAGAAACATCCTTTATTTTAGCCACTAGATTCTTTTGATGATATCCTCGCAAAAATCGCATCACCTCCTTTGTAAAGAGATTTTAATAAAAAAATGTGCAATTTATGTGCCAAAATTTTTCCGGCTTAACCGCTTTATTTTATGATGCTCAAGCCGGAAAAAATCCAACAAATTGGACGGAATCCAAATTTTTGGACTTCCCTGCTCCTATCTTGAAGATTTACCAATGGCTTTGACAAGCGATTTTAGGGCCGCTTCAGGGCTGGCCGTTGTTTCCACGATCCCGCCGGTGGCCTTGGCAATCTTGGTAAAGACATCATACATATCCGCCGAATGTTCCTTGAAATCCTGGACCGTGGATTTATCCCTAGGTTTGATATAAAGAAAATGCAGAGTCACTTTCCCTTCCCCGAATATATCGATGAATTTCCCGGCATCCAAAGGTGATTTTTGGTCGTCGCTCGCAAAAAGCTCGGCCACGATAAAAGCAATCTCAGGCATAGCCCTGAGACGAGAGAGCGTCTCCCTGTTGGGAATCGGCCTGAACTCGGCCTCATAAAGCATCACCAAATGATTTTGACCCTGCTGAGTTTTAAACATGTCGACAATCTTCATCAGAAGCGGTTCGTTGACCTGGCGCAGAGTCCGCAGATTTTCCATTTCCTGGCGGTACAAGGTCAGGGAATTTTTTATCCCCGCCTGAGCATCCGCGCCTGTCGTCTGGCCGCCTTCTATGTTCCGCGCCAAACCCTTCATCTCATTGAGAATGATTGAATAGTTGGAACTGCAGGCCGCGCTGTCGCCGCGGAGCTTCTCCTTCATAGTCGCGATCAATTCTCCCTTGGGCTTGTTCAGGGTATTTTTGGAAAAGCCGTAAGCCCGGGCCGGAGTATAAATAATCAGCTGATCATTGGGGCCCAAAACCTGATTGAAAATGTATGTGACCGCATCGCCCATTTCCCTCGTATAATTGAGAATATCGAATATTAGAACAAAATTTCGCGGCATGCTCCCTGCTTGCGGACCGCCGCCTTGGGCCGTCAGGACAAGAGATAATACTATCAATCCACCCAGCCGCGACGTCTTTTTCATGAGGTCCTCCAATATCGGGGATCAGCAACTTGTTTATGGCGCTGTCCGCTCGCTCTCTATCATCTTAATTCCGGCAATCATGTTGCCTTCCCTATTCATAAGAAGCATATGGCCGGAGGATGACTAAAGTCAAGAAAAAAG
>JAPKZH010000130.1 GCA_026393905.1 Candidatus Aminicenantota bacterium | reverse complement strand
GCCCATCTGAGCGGGAAGGGGATGGGTGCAATTCAGGCTCAAATCGGGGAGGTAATGATAGGCCGGGCTGGAGATGACCGTCACAAGCCCGAGGGGGCCGAAGATCTCCCTTTCGCTTTTCGCCCCTCGAAGCAATTTTGCCTGTGAGAGGTCCTTGTAGCTGCTCATGGGAAGCGGGAGGTGCCTCAGCGTGGTCGCGTAGAGGATGATGAGGAGAATCCCGAGGAAAGGAAGAACAAATTTCCGCACCCGGTCCGCCGCCTCGACAAAAGCGGCCGAGAGGAGAAGGAAAGAAATGGCGAGGATGATCTCATGAGGCCCCAGCCCCATCAGGGTCAGGAGAATCAGGAGGCCCCCCAGGCCTGAACCCAGGAGGTTGAAGCAATAGATCCTGAAGGAGGCGCCAGGGGAAAAAGTGAAGGCAAGGCCGATGAAAAGGGCCCCCAGGAAAAAGGGAATGAAAAGGGCAAGGCCAAGCAGGAGCAGGTTTAAAATTTCCCGCACCTGCCACACGATGATCAGGGGATTGAAGTCAACGATCCTTGTAAAATAGAGATTGAACCACAGGGCCATCAGCATGAAAAGCGGCAGGGCGAAGAGAACTGACGGGAGTCTCGATTCCAATTTTGTCCTGAACAGGCAGATGAATGTACCGCTGGAGCCGAATCCCAGGAGGGCGATACTGATAATGAGATAGGCGAAGTGATGCCAGTACTGAATGGAGAAGAGCTTCACGAGAAGAATCTGATAGCCGATGACAACGGCCGAAACGAGGAAAACGGCGGCCTGGACTTTATGAATGGATAGGGATGGTTTCATGGTCACCGGCACAGGGGAAGCAAACATCCATGAGATAAGGCTAAGGGCCTGCCTCAATTTTGAGTTTTGAATTTTGAGTTATGAATTGCTGGTTTGCTTTATTCTTCAATTCAAAATTCATCATTCATAATTCAAAACTGCGGCCTTGCGCCGCTAATGTCCGCCCGTCAACGGGACGAATCGAACGGGGAGCAGATTCCGGGTGGTGATCTCTCCTCGCCGGTCCTTCGACACGAGGACCAGGTTCTGCACCATGAAGAACCCGCCCACGGGAATGACCATGCGGCCTCCGTTCTTCAGTTGCTTGATGAGGTCGGGAGGGATGTGGCCTGCGGCCGCCGTTACGATGATCACGTCGAAGGGGGCCTTTTCAGGCCACCCGTAGTAGCCATCCCCCTCCTTCACCTCAACGTTGGCAAAGCCCAGACGATTCAGCCGTTTTTTCGCCGATGAAGCGAGCTCGGTGATGATCTCCATGGTGTACACTTTCTTGACCATCGGGGAGAGAACGGCGGCCTGATAGCCGGAGCCGGTTCCGATCTCGAGAACAGTGTCCCCCTTCCCGACCTTGAGCACCTCTGTCATGTAGGCGACGATATAAGGCTGGGAGATGGTCTGGCCGTGGCCGATGGGGAGGGGCCCGTCATCGTAGGCCCTCGATTGAAGGCCCTCGGGCACGAAGAGGTGCCTGGGAACCGTCCGCATGGCCCTCAGAACCTCAGCGTCTGCGGTCCCCCGGTCGGCGATCTGCTCCTTCACCATGGCATTCCGCTGTACCGTAAAGCGATCATCCGGCGAAGCCTCCACGGAACCGGGAATCATGAAAATAAAGGACAGGATCAGGATCGCCGGTAAGTGCGGGTGAAAACTCTTTACTCCCTGCTCAGTGCGATTCGTCTTTGTTTCTGAGCTTAATTCATACATCTCGGGTTCTCGAAGCGGCTTAGATGTGATATGTTTTACTCTATGGAGGCCTTTTTAAAAGACCTCTCATTTCCCCCGGGGGTGGCGAAAAACCATGTTCTACAAGATTACCGCCGGCGTGGTGATCCTCATCCACTTTCTGTGGCTCGGCTTCGTCGTCCTGGGTTTCCCCGTCGCCCTTTATTTCAACTCTGCGAAATGGCGGCTCATCCATCTGGCGGCCGTGATCCTGATGATCCTCATGCAGGTGACACGAACGATCTGCCCCCTCACCTACCTCGAGGCCTGGCTGAAGTCGGGGGGGAGCACAGAGTCCGTCTATCCCGGCGCCTTCATCATCGAGTGGGTGGAGAGGCTCATCTACGTCGAGGATATGACCCTGGAAAAAATCATGTACGCCACGATGGCCTACCTCGTGCTGATTCTGCTTTCCTTCTGGTTCCGACCCCTTTCGCGGAAAAAAGCTCCGGTTACAGCCGTATAATAGAAAAGATAGCACATTTGGCGGCATTTCGGAATCTTTCCGAGTTATCTTCTTGGACCGATAAGTCTGATAAATTTTACTGGATTATAAGAGTGAAGGCGGGGTCGTGGATGATGTTAGAAGAGGGATGAAAAATCGATTTTACCTACGAGTCAACAGCCCCAGCTGACATAAAGAATGACGATTACCAAGTGAAATACTAGCCAGAAGTGTATATGATTAATAGGATAAGGAAGAAAGTTGAGAGATTTTGAAAGTTCAAAGAATTGGATAAACAACCACTGATATATATCTTTATTTCGGCTGCCCTGTTTGGAATCAGCCCACCTCTCGCGAAGCTGCTTGTGAAGGACATCAACCCGGTTGCTTTGGCTGGCCTTCTCTATTTAGGGGCATTTGTGGGGCTTTCTGTATATTCGATCAGTAGGGGGATCGTTTCTACTGAAAACATAAGAAGTGCCAACCTAAAAAGGGTAGATTTCCCCTGGCTGTTTGGCGCTGTACTTTCGGGTGGGATTATCGCTCCAATATGTCTGATGTTTGGATTAAGCCAGATTTCCGGTTTTACTACCTCATTGCTGCTGAATCTGGAAGGGATTTTTACGGCTGTTATTGCCGTTATTTTTTTCAAGGAAAAGGCAGGAAAGAGATTGTGGCTGGCGTTGATGTGCATGACCGCGGCGGGGGTGTTCTTAACATGGGATTCAAGCCAGGGTAAGTTTAACTTCCTTGGGCCCTTATTGGTTACCCTTTCCATGATATGCTGGGGCATAGATAATAACCTGACCCGAAACATCTCAACAAGAAATCCAATACAGATCACCTGCATTAAGGGATTTGTGTCGGGTTTGGTATCTATCTCTCTGGCATATACTCTCGGGATGGACATTAAATGGGATTTATCTATTTTTTACGCTCTGCTACTGGGCTCTTTGAGTTATGGTATTAGCCTGGTGTTTTTCATCAAAGCCCTCGAAGGGTTAGGTTCTTTCAGAACAGGCATATTTTTCAGTTTTGCCCCTTTTATTGGTGCAGTAACTTCCCTCATATTGCTTCAAGAGTGGATCGGTTGGGTAATGTTCCCCGCTATGATGCTCACAGTCGCTGGTGTCTGGCTTATAAGCACTGAAAAGCATTTACACCTGCACTTACATCAAGAGGTGGTTCATACGCATTTGCACAATCACAAAGATAGTCATCATATTCACGAACACGTAGGAATCGTTCATGAGCCGCATGTTCACGAACACAAGCACTCTGAAGAAAGTCATATTCACTCCCACTGGCCAGACACACATCACAGACACGAACATTAACCGTTGCAATAACCTATCAGCGTCCATTTTGAGAGATTACCGATCGATATATTGTATGGATGATAAAAGTTAGCACTGAACACTTCGGGAAACACTATTCATCATAGCTGTCCTCAAACAGCCGTCCAGTGATTATTTACTCCTTCGTCCAAGCCGCTTCAGAAGAAGGAGGTGAGTCGGCAGGTAGATGAGCACGGGGTACAGGACCATGCAGGCA
>JAPKZH010000221.1 GCA_026393905.1 Candidatus Aminicenantota bacterium | reverse complement strand
GCGAACATACCGTGGCTTCCCCGAAGGACAGCCAATCACCGACATCCAAGACCCATATCCCCGATACGTGCTCAACCTGCCATGCCCGGCCGGAGATCATGAAGAAATACGGGATTCCCTAGGACAGGACCAAGACGTTCATCGAAAGCTTCCACGGCATCGCCATCGGCTTCGGCGACAAAGCCGAAGCCGACTGCTCGAACTGTCACGGCATCCACGACATCCGTCCCGCCCAAGACCCGCTTTCCAAGGTGAACCCGGCCAACCTGGCCAGGACATGCGGCCAGCCCAGCTGTCATCCCGGGATGCCCGAAAAAATCGCCAAGGCCAAGATCCACCGCGACGTCAACGAAAAAAAATCAGGCGCTCCGTTCTATGTCCAGAAGATTCTGCTCTGGGTCCTGCCCAGAAGCTATTTTTTTTAGCCCTTTCCTTGAGCCTGCTGGCGGCGCCGGCCGCGGCTTCCACCATCTCTCCGGCCTCGAATGACGACTGCCTCACGTGCCACAGCGACTCGAGCTTGAAATCGAGCGCCGGAAAACCGCTTTTTGTCGACCAGGATAAATTCAAGGCTTCGGTTCACGGCCAGGCCGAAATCGCCTGCATCGACTGCCATGCCGACCTCAAGAAAGTCAAGGATTTTCCGCATCCGGAAAAGCTCCAACCGGTGAACTGTGGCGCCTGCCACGAAAAAGATGCAGCCCAGGTCAAAGCCAGCATCCACGGCCAGCCCCAGGAAGGGCAAATTCCGATCACGGTTACCTGCAGGGACTGCCATGGGACGCACGAGATCCGGGGAAAAGACGACCCGGAATCCTTGATTTTTCCGATCAACCTGCCGACCACATGCGAAGCCTGCCATCTCGAACGGGTAAAAACGAAACGCGGCAGGAGCTTCATCGAGATGTATAACCAGAGCGCCCATTATAAAGCCTTGGAAAAGGCCGGTCTGACGCTCTCGGCCAACTGCGCCAACTGCCATGACGGGCATAACATCCGCAGCGTCAGCGACCCTCAATCCCTGGTCAGCCGGAAAAATATCATCCGCACCTGCGGCGTCTGTCACGTCGGCATCCGGATGGGCTACCTGGAAGGCGTCCACGGCAAGGATTACGTCAAAGGCAGCCAGGACGTGCCCGTCTGCACGGACTGTCACAGTGAGCACAACATCCAGTCCCCGGAAGACCTGAGCTCTCCCGTCTATGCCACAAAAGTCGCCGGGGTTTGTTCCAGATGCCATGATGACGAACGCCTGGCCCGGCAGTACGGCTTCCTCACGTCCCGGCTTAAAACATTTTCGAGTTCCTACCACGGGACCGCCTCGAAGTTCGGGGAGACACGCGCCGCCAACTGCGCCAGCTGCCACGGCTTCCACGATATCCGCGTTTCGATCGACCCAAAATCCCCGATTAACCCGAATAATCTTGCCAAGACTTGCGGGAAATGCCACGCCGGAGCCGGGAAGAATTTTGCCAAGGGAAAAATTCATGTCGTTTCGGAGAAAACCGAGAACAAATGGGCCTACTTCGCCAAGATCTTCTACATCGTTGTCATCGCCGTCCTGATCTCCGTCTTCCTGATCTTCATCGCCGCCGATCTCTATCACAGGCTGAGAATCCGATGGAAACACTAAACTCCTCCGACCTCATCCGCGACGACGAAATCTTCTTGCGGATGAACCCTGCCGAAAGGATTCAGCATTTTCTCCTGATTCTCACCTTCACCATCCTGATCGTGACCGGACTGCCGCTCATTTTCTACGAATTGAAGATTTTCAAGACCCTCATGTCGTTCGAAAGGGCTTTCTACATCCGCGGTGTTCTTCATCGCATCGCGGCCATGATTTTGATCGTCAATATCATCTGGCATTTTTTTTACACGATCTTCACCAAGCGGGGCCGGAGTAATTTCAAGGAGATGATCCCGAAGTTCAAGGACGTCCGGGACGCCTGGGATCTCTTCTGGCATAACGTCGGCCTGACCCAGCTCCTCTACAAGAAGGGCGTCCTCAAGACATTCTTCGAGAAGCATCCTTACTGGCTGTTCGAGAAAGAGCCGGAATTCGGCCGCTACAACTTCATCGAGAAATTCGAATACCTGGCCGTGGCCTGGGGGTCGTTCGTCATGATCATCAGCGGGTTCTTTATGTGGAACGTGGAGCTCTCACTGAGGCTGTTTCCGCTCTGGGTCCACGATATCTTCGTCATCATCCACGGCTATGAGGCCATGCTGGCCTTCCTGGCGATCATCATCTGGCACATGTACAATGTTCACCTCAATCCCGAAGTCTTCCCGATGAGCAAGATCTGGCTCAACGGAAAGATCTCGGGACACGAGCTGCGGACGCTCCATCCCCTGGAATACAGAAAGATCCTGGAAGAACGGAAGAGGATTCTCGAATCCGAAAGTCTGTGAAAAGACAAGCCTAACGATCGCTTCGCTCTCTGCCGTCTTTCCAAGGAGCATTTGGCGATGTATCTATTAGAGTACGCTTCTTGATGGGGAAGCAGGATTTTTGTTATCCTCGGGCAGCGGGGGGCCCCCGAACCACGCCACCCGTCGGGTGTCGTCGCTCCCATTCTATTTAAAGGAATGCTCTGGGTTTTTGACTGATGATTAGCCTCTATCGACAATTTAGTTGGTTCTCTTCCATCTTGTGTGGGTTAATCAAAGCATAACCTGCCGGCGACGAGATAAACGATGGTCCGGAGATATTGGACGTGTTTAAACCCATCGGCCCTTTTCATCGCCGTCTTGATCTTCGAGTTCAGCCCTTCGGCCACGCCGTTTGTGATCCTAGCTCTTGTAAAACTCACGACACCGCGCCAATACCATTTTATCGCTTTAGCCGCTTCAATAATCGGTTTCAACCGGCTGTGAGTCGCCCAATAATACCAGCGTTTCAGGTATCTAACGGCCCTGGGCGGATCCTTGAACTCCCAGAACCGAGCCAAGGCCAGCTTGATGTGGTAGGCCCGAGCCGTCTTCAGGTCCAAGGACTTCAACTTGGTCAGGCTTTCCTCTTGTTGAGGATTCAAGTTCTCCGGGTTCTTCAGCCAAAGGAATCGGGTCTTCTTCAGCGCTTTGTTCTCCTTCTGCTCCGCCCAACGGACTTTTTCGATCGCCTTATTCATCTGACTCATGATGTGAGAACGATCAAAAACGACCCGGGCCTGGGGGATATGGTTTCCCAGCCCATTCAGGT
>JAPKZH010000302.1 GCA_026393905.1 Candidatus Aminicenantota bacterium | reverse complement strand
GGCGCCGCGCGTCAGCGCCATCTCTTCGGCGTCGCAGCCGAACTCCGCGGCCATCCGCCGGCGGATGGTCTGGACGTTCGCGGCGACCTGGCCCTGGTAATGGACGGGCAGCATGTTGATCATGTCCATGTAGCGGAATACCGATTCGAGCACGACCCGAGGGGACGGACATGTAAATCCGTTATTGAGGTTGATCAGCGAGCGGTCCAGCTTGAAGGCCAACTGGATCTCCCGCCAGTAGAACTCGTCCTTGGCGACCTCCATAGGCGGTCGGTCCGCAACCGACTGTGACGCGGCTTCGACACGCTCGAGTCCGCTGGCCTTCGCCGCATACGCGGCCGTTCCCAAGACGCCACACAAACGCAGAAACGCTCTTCGACTCCAAATCTCAGACCTCATGGCAGACCTCCTCGAATTTAGATTTATTGGAATTTAGTTTTCGGCGGCTCCGGCCGAGTGAGCATCCTTGTCCCTGTTCTCTCATCCAATCGTCGTGGCTAAGAATAGTTTATGGCATAGAAAGATGTCAAGGAAAACGCAAAGGCCGATTCTTAAAAGTTTATCACCGGAATTTCAAATTTCTTTTCCTCCGTCCCACTCTCCTCAGCGGCAGCGGATTCGGCCGTCATGGACCTCAAGAATCTCAATCCCCCGAAAACTGATGATTCCCGTCCTGCCGGAGAGCCATCCTCGAAATCATCGGCATGAAGTCTGTCAAATAACTTCCAATCGGCTGGAACACACCAGAGTGAAATCCATCGGCGGGCAAGATTATTGAGTTTTAAGGAATCAAAGTTGCCTTTGCTTCGGCGCACTGTTTTCCCTCCCGCTGAGACTGGAATCGACATCTCCTAAATAGAGCCTCTTCCTACTCTGTTACGGACCGTAAGATCCGCACCGGTCCCAGAAGCCCCGAAGGCAACAACGGCGATTCGGAGCGATAGAACTGCTGCGTTGTGTAGGTGAACTTCTTGGCCGCGTTGGGCTGCTGGTCGCCGATCAGCCGGTTCACCCACAGGTTCGTCACTTTAACCTGCAATTCGTTCGCGCCCAGTTTCATCGTCCCGGTCACCTCGACCCGGAAAGGCGTTTTCCAGACGATGCCCAGCGGCCGGCCGTTGACCGACACCTCGGCCAGGTTTTTCACGTCGCCGAGATCAAGCCACAGCCGCGCATCGGACTTCATCCAGTCGGCCGGTACCTGGATGGTCTTGGCATAGGTTCCCGTGCCGGAGAAGTACTTGACTCCCGCGTCGGCGCTCTCGCTCCACGAACTCAGCGCGTCGAGCGTGATCTGCCCGGGCGCCCCGCGCTCCGCCTGGAAACTGACTACCCAGGGACCCTCCACCGTGCCGAGGGTTGTTTCGATCTCCCGCGGCAAGGCCCGCGCCTGCATCGTGGCCGGCTTGAGGAACACAACAAACACTGCGTCATAAGGATCGAGGCGGAGCGGCACGGTGGTGCGTCCATTTGCGATAAGGTACGGCGCGGACTCCACCTCGCCGGTGTCAGCGTGCCAAAGCTCCGCTTCCCTCCCCTGGACCCGGAAGCTCGCTTCCAGCTTCTCTCCGCGTTTGTTGCGGTTGTTCACCCAGAAGACGTCGCCGTCGGCCAGTTTACGATGTACGAAGAGGAGGTTCGTGTCCGCCCTCGGCTTGGTGTATTCGAAGTCAGGTTCCACCCGCTGGGCGACCAACGACTGCCCGATCTTCTTCGCCGCATAGACCTTGCACTTGTCGTAAGCGCGTTCGCCATCACCCGAACCCCAGAGCTGATCCGCGATGGAGCGGAACTCCGCCTGGTCGTCGCTCAAGCTGGGTGAGTCGGTGGGTTTGGGTCCTACGACCACTGCACCCGCTCTCACCAGGTCGCGGATCTTCCGCAGGACGGCCAGG
>JAPKZH010000453.1 GCA_026393905.1 Candidatus Aminicenantota bacterium | reverse complement strand
GAACTTCGAAGTGTTCGCCAAATGGAACACGGTCGCCCTGGGGCTGAGCGTGGACCATGTGCCGTGCAAAACCGCCTGGGCCAAGGAGCTCGGGGTGAAAAGCATATCGCTTCTTGCCGATTTTTGGCCGCACGGAGGCGTAGCCAAGCAGTACGGCATCTTCAGGGAGGCGGGCGGATTCTCCGAACGAGCCAACATCATTGTCGACGAGGACCAAAAGATCGCCTTCATCAAAATCTACGAAATTTCCCAGCTTCCGGACATCGAGGAGATCATCGATTTCTTGAAGAAAAAATAGCCTAGCGAAATTCAGTAACAGGTACGTTATGGATAGCTCGTCATTGCGAGCTCCTTTTAGGAGCGTGGCAATCTGATCCGAAGGGTCATTCCGAGCGGAGCGAGGAATCTCTGCAGCATGTCATTCCGAGCGAAGCGAGGAATCTCCGCTTTTATCGCGAGAGACATTGGCGGAGATTGCCACGACAGCTTCGCTGTCTCGCAACGACTGCGTCGGATTGCCACGCCAAGAGGCTCGCAATGACACGTTTCCCTAATTGCCACGGCGCTCGGTGCCTCGTACTGAGAGTTGAGAAGAACTTTCTGGAGGTCCTTATGGACGTCACACAAGCCATCAAAGAAAGACGGGCCTTCCGGTCGCTCGATCCCATAGAAATCACCGAGGACCTCATAAAAGACCTGGCCTTTCATGCCCAACTCGCGCCGTCCTGCAACAACAACCAGCCCTGGCGTTTCGTATTTGTCTTTGATCCCGCGAAGCTCCAGGAAATGCGCGCCGGCCTCAGTCAGGGAAACGAGTGGATCCACGCGGCGTCCATGATCATCGCCGTTTTCAGCCGGAAGGAGGACGATTGCCTGATCCGGGACAGAGAATACTACCTATTCGATACCGGCCTGGCCACGGCGTTTTTGATCTTGCGGGCCTGTGAACTAGGCTTTGTTGCCCATCCCATAGCCGGATTCAGCCCGAAGAAGACACGGGAGATTCTGGGCATTCCGGAAGAATATCAGGTCATCACGCTCGTCAATGTCGGCAAACACTCGGCCGCGATCAGCCCGGTATTGTCGCCTAAACAGGTCGAATGGGAAAAAGCCCGACCCGAGCGCTTTCCGCTCGAAAAATTCGTCTACCTCAACTCCTACCATCAGGAATGACAGCCTTGGTCCTCATTTTTATCGTCGGAACGATCTTTTTGATCTGGTTTTCCTGGTGGGCATCCCTGAAAGACAAACGCTTTCATGGAATTTACCGGTTCTTCTCCTTTGACAGCATTCTGGCGCTGGTCCTGCTCAATGCGAGATTCTGGTTTGTCGATCCTTTTCGACCACTTCAAATGATTTCTTGGATTTGTTTAGCCGCCAGCATCCCCCCGGGCATCCAGGGGTTTTATATGTTGAAAAAATTCGGCCGGTCTAAAGGAAAATTCGAAGAGACGACAAACCTGGTCGCTCAGGGAGCCTACCGATATATCAGGCACCCGATGTATGCTTCCCTCATCTTTCTCGGCCTGGGCGCTTTTTTGAAAAATATCTCTTTAGGAACGATCCTCCTGGCCTTTGTGAATATTTTTGCCCTCTACCTGACCGCAAAAGCGGATGAAAAGGAAATGCTGAGCAGGTTCGGCGGCGAGTATGCCGCTTATATGAAAAAGACCAGGATGTTTATTCCTTTTATTTTTTGAAGAGTTTATTGGCGAGAGATCTCCTTTACCCCAGGGCTTCGTCGACCATGGCCAGGTAGTTTTCGGCCGGAACATAGCTGGGGATGGAATTCCCCGAGCCGACGGCATACCGACCGCGACTTCCGCAGGTTTCGATTAAGCGCCGCGTGTGCTTCCTGACTTCCTCCGGCGATGACGCGGATAGAATATTGACGTCCAGTCCTCCCAAGACGGCGATTCGCCGGCCAAAGCGCGCCTGAAAATCTTGGATCGGGATGATGGCGTCCTCGAACGAATGCTTGCCATCGATTTTGACATCCTCGATGAGGTCCTCCATGATCGTTTCCAGGTTTCCGCAGGAATGAAGAAAATAGGGGAGGCCTCTCTCATGGGCCATCGCCGCAAACTGCTTTTGCCAGGGCAGGACGTATTTTCTCAAGTCTGCCGGAGATATCAGCGGCCCGGTCTTAAATCCCATGTCATCTCCGGCAAAAATGGCGGCGAGATGTTCGAGATCGAGAAGGTGTTTGTAAAACCCGGTAATCAGTTTCCCGATTTTATCGGCGACGGCTCTCACCAACTCGGGATTTTCATGAAGCGCCAGGCAAAGCCCTTCATAAGACATGATCCAGGAAAGGTGCTCGAATATCCCGCCGGCATGGCAGGTCATCAAGCCCATGCCATCGGGCATATTCCGGCTGATGTATTCGAAGGGGAAAAAGTCCAGCGACTCAATGTTCGGCCAGGGGTAGCGATCGAAATCATCCCAGCTTTGGATGCTGCCATGGTGTTCGTCGGCCCAGGCCCTCTGCTGCCCCAGGACCGATGTCGCATCGTGCGCCCAAAGCTGCCTTTCGGCAAAGCCGAGGCCCTGCTCGAAACGGACAAAATCGTATCCCATGCGCAGCCAGAATTCGATGAAATTATTTAGATATTTTTTCTGCGTTTCCCTGTCGCTTCCATAGTCGGCCCAGTTCCCCCCTAGGAGTCCGGTCACGATCGGTTTCATAACGGCCGCATCGACAATGTATTCGACAAGCGGTGGCCGGGCCGTTTTTTCGCGGCCCATCAGGACGTCGATGAATTTTTTTGAATCGGGCCGGGGACGTATGATAGGAAGATTCTTCAACATATTACAAAGAGCGATAAATTGATAGCGTGCACCACTGTTTTTTGCCTAAGAGCCAATGCAAGATATTTATCGCTCTCCTTAATAACTGTAATGCTGTCATTGCCGGCGGCCGAAGGGAGCGCGGCGAGCCAAGCCGGATGGTCATTCCGAGCAAAGCGAGGAATCTCCTCTTTTCATCGCGAGAGACCTAAAAGGAGATTGCCACGACAGCTTCGCTGTCTCGCAATGACACGTATTACTATGATAAGTTTCGCTTTTAGCGGTGATAAGTATCCATATGATTAATTCGCTCATCGCCGTGACATGTATCCTTATAATTGCTTCATTCCTCACGATAACCCATATTTTATTATCGGGAAAGATTTATAGATTGCCGGGGCGATGGGCGGTCAACCAGTCTAGTAGGGAATAAATAAAAAATGTCTTATGCTCTTCTTAATAAATAATGATCTCTTTTGGGATCGGCCGGAGGTTGTAGTTGGAAGCCATGGTCCTGGCATAGGCGCCCGCGTTGAGAACCGCCAAGATATCTCCGGCCTTCGGGACGGGCATGAGGATCTCTTTCCCGAAGACGTCGCCCGTCTCGCAGAGATTGCCGGCCACGGTGACGCGGCGCTTGCTTTTCGAGCCCAGGCGGGAGCAGTGGATGATCTCGTGATAAGCCTGGGGATATATGGCCGGACGGGGAAGCGTGTTGAAGGTGCCGGCATTGACGCAGGCAAAAAGGTTTCCGTAGCTCTCTTTGAGATATCCGACCGTGAGGAGCAGTACTCCGGCTTCAGCCAAAAGATATTTCCCCGGCTCCACGGCCAGGGCCCGGATCTTCAAGCGGCGCTTTTTGATTTCACGGCAGATGAACGCCGCGTATTTCGCGACAGGAAAAAGCCCCTGGCCTTTTGAATACCGGGGACCAAAGCCGCCTCCGAAATCTAAAAACTCAAGCTCGAAGCCTTCCTTCTCCAGCTCTGCGGCCTTTTGAATCATCCTTGCCGCTGCCTCGGCGACTTCGGCCAAGTCTTCCTTGACCCAGCCCGAGCCCAAGTGTTGATGAAGACCCACGGGCTTAAAACCGAATTCGCTGGCTTTTTCAAAAGTCGCCAGGATTTTCTTTTCCTCGACACCGAATTTGATGGGCGTTCCGTCCGGGGAGCGGTCGCCGGCCGTGACCACCTTCGGGTTGAAGCCGCGGCCGATGCC
>JAPKZH010000504.1 GCA_026393905.1 Candidatus Aminicenantota bacterium | reverse complement strand
CGGATCACGATCGATGAGAAAGGGAATGTCCGCCATGTAGACGTGGAAAGGCCTCTTCACGCCTATTTAAACTACGTTGCCGTCCAGGCTTTCCTCCAATGGACATTCGAGCCTGTTCGGATCAAAGAAAAGCCGGTCGTGGCTGCTTTCCGATTTGGCTATGATTTTAATCCTTTGCTTCATATGCAAGAGAATACCTTTCCGGTTATCTCGACTTCGGAGGCAGGCGCCGCTACCCGAGAAGATCTGAACCCAATGCTTAGTCAAGCGGCCGAATATTGTAAAAAACTCGGCTCGATCGCCTCAGGTTTTATATGCGAGGAGTCGATCCGAGAAACGCATTACGATCCGCTGAGTAATCGTCGTTGGGGTGTAATTCTGGTTGCATCAACCGATAAGAAGGATAAGATAGAGAATCCGGAGTTTATCGACCGGATTAATAGCGGATTGATCGCTAATGATCAAAGAGTCGTCGGTCGAATTGTATTGGAGAAATGGTTTCAATACGTCGATCCCAAGCGGGATAAAAGGAATATCTATCTCTGCGATTACCAGATCTTCAGGAAGGACAAAGTTGTCGAAGAGCATCGGAAGATCCTGAAAGAGAATGGTAAGAAGCCCTCGGAACCAAACAGATTCTTGCAAGACAAGAGGTATTCGGCGCTAGGCTCGATCTTTGCTCCGTTCAAGGTCCTGGCCGAGTACAGCCAAGCCAAGTTCGAATACAGGATCGCCGGGGAAGAGAAGGTTAATGGGAAAAAGGCCTTAATTCTTACCGCCTCTCCCAAATCAGGAGACGAGGATGGCATCTGGATGGCGCGTATCTGGGTGGAGAAGGGAAGTTTTCGAGTACTGAAGTGCGAGATCGAGGGCGTCCCGATCGATGGTTCTGAGGATATCTTGAACGAGTGTGCTTTCCTGAATATTCGGCCGCACTTTTTAATGACCTTCGAGTACAAAACCGAAAGGAACGGAGCCCTATACCCTTGGCGTTCTGAGATCCTAGTCGCCTATTCCGGAATCGACGACGCCGGAGGACTCGTCCCGCGGCTGAAAATCTTCATGAACTACGATAAGTACAAGTTCTTTGAAGTGGCCACGGAGAGTCGGGTGATCCGATAGAAATAAATGGGGTCAAAGCTACTCGTTGAGCAAGGCTGCTCCGCGATTATGAAGACCTCAATTCGAGGGAGATGAGCAGACTTTACCCAGGATTATCGTCGACGGCCACCGGGCACAAAAAGGAGACCGCATGAGAAATAGGATGGGGATCAAAGGCGTCGCAACATTAGGAAGAGCATTGGGAATAATGCTGTTTTTCTTTTTCCTCGTCAGCGGGCTCAATGCTCAACAGGTCATTGAAAATTCCGATAAGCCGCTCAGCAAGAATGCCGGACGGGTGCTTGCTCTCCAGCCCGTATTCCGAATCACCGATCAAAGCGGCGATTTTTTTTTTAAAGGGATATGGCTTTTAAAGGTCGCGTCGAATGGAGAGATCTATATTTTTGACTATGATCAGCTTTTAAGGTTTGCCTCGGACGGGAAATTCATAAAAAACCTGCTGAAAAAAGGCCAAGGCCCGGGTGAAGTCACCAAGGCCGGCTACCCTTATGATGCCAGATTCATCGCCACTCGCAATGCTCTCTATATCTATGACTTCAACGCCCGCAAAGTCATCCATGCCAAGCCGGATGGAGATTATATCGATGAATTTAAGATAAAATCCGGATATCCCAGCGGGATTTGGGGACAGATCGAGGATTGTTTGATTTTCACCGAAGAGGAAGCCATCCAAATGGGAGCTGCGAAAGAGGCCGGATTGCGGGACGTGGAGGTCGCTGTCCTATTTATAGCTAAGGACGGGAGCTCAAGCAAAAAAATTCTGTCCTTACCCAAACAAGTGTACGAAGGCCCCAATTTCGGCAAGGAATGGGCGCCTTTTGATGTCGCTGTTGCGGAAGATGGAACGAGGCTTTATGTGTCTCACACATGTGAATACAAGATTGTCCAGGTCGATCTAAAGGCAGGCCAAATCATCCGAAGTTTCAGCCGAAAATATCCGCGCGTCGATTACGTCGTAAAGACGTGGGAAAAGGATTTTATTAAGAAATATAGCATCAACCCAAAGAAATATGAAAACGATGTTCTTGGCGTGTTTGTGAATAAGGGGAAGATTTGGATCAGGACATCCACAAAAGACGAGAAAAAGGGTTATCTCATTGATGTCTTCGATCAGGAAGGCAAGTACGTCGATAATTTCTTCGTTTCGATCCCCGGCTCGATTGTGGCCGTCCAGGACGACTGCATCTATAGCACGGAACAAGACAAGGACGGCAATATGCAGGTGGTGAAATACGAGATTGCGAAAAATGAACGGAAGAGGGATTTGAGCGCATGAAGAGGATCCTTTCGATTCATCTTTCCATGTTATTGGCCGCTGCCGTTGCTTTCGCCAATCAGGAACCTAAATGGAAAGGGACGATCATAAAAGAAGGCGACGTGACGGTCGTCAAGAATCCCAAAGAGCCGATATATAAAAGCGAAATCCTTTCGTTGAAGGAGGAGATAGCCATCGGCGGAGCGGAAGCAAAGGAGCCATATTCTTTCGCCGTCATCAGAAGTCTCGCCGTTGATGACGCTGGGAATATTTATGCCCTCGATGAAAAAGACATCCGGATCAAGGTTTTCGACAAAAACGGAAAACATACCCGAAGCTTCGGACAAAAAGGGCAGGGCCCCGGCGATTTGGATAATCCCAGCCGGATTACGATCGACCCGTCTAGAAATGCATTAATGGTTAGAAACGGCTTCCTGGGGATTGCGTTTTTTTGGTATGATGGAAAGTACCAGAAAAGCATCACAATCGATGATGCCAAGCAATCCAAGAACGCCGAAATGGATTCCCACGGTTGCCTCGTTCTCAACATATTACGGATTCAGGACATGGAGCATCGCTGGGATGTTCTAAAAAAATACAATCCTGATCTAAAGACAAGCTCGGAAATCAAGTCTATCTGGATAGGATCCCCTTATGATGTTTTAGCGCCGATGGTCTATTGGACGCTCGATCCTAAAGATAACATCGTTTTCGGGTATCCCAAGGAATATGAGATTCAGGTTTTCGGACCGCAGAACAAGCTTCTGAGAAAAATCCTTAAAGATCATGTTCCATTCGAGGTCAGTCCAGAAGAGAAAGTCCGTATTTCCAAACGACTCAAGGAAGTCCCATTGCCTCCGGAATTGGCTTCAAAAATGACGATTCCAAAATATTACTCGGCTTACCCCCCTAATTTCATCATCGACGATCTGGGTCGACTTTTTGTCGCCAATTGGGAAAAGAAAGGAAAGGATTACATTTACGATTTATTTGATCCAGAGGGCCGTTACATGGCCAGGTTTGTTCTTCCTTATAAGTCGATTCTTTTCAAAATGGGGAAGCTCTATACAAGCGAAGAAGACGAAGACGGATACCAGACCATCAAGCGCTATGCCGTGAACTGGAATTTGAAATAGAGGGGGGAAATAATGAAATATTTTTGTCGTTTGGTGATTGTGGGAATGGCCGCGGGCTTCATTTTGGCATCGCTATCATACGCGCAGAGGGCCGAGTGGAAAGGGAAGATTGAAACAGAAAATGGAGTTAATGTCATAAAAAATCCGAAGGATCCATTATACGGCGAGCTCAAGCTCGAATTGCAGGAAGACTTGAGCATAGGAAGGGAAGACGATAAAAACTATTTTTTCTATGTGGTGAAGGATATCTCCGTAGATTCCAAACGCAATATCTATGTCGTAGATGCAAGAAACTATAGAATCCAGAAGTTCGACCAAAACGGAAAATTTCTTCAAACAATCGGCAGGCAGGGCCAGGGGCCGGGAGAGTTTCAGCGGCCGGTACGAATGCTGTTGGACGACCCGACCGGATACATCTATGTCAGAGACGTGCCCATCAACCTCCATATTTTTGACAATTCGGGCAACTATGTCAGGACGATTCATTTCAAAGATGTTTTCAGTGAATTTGTGCCGATGGACAATGAAAGCTTTATGGCCATACTCCATAAAAGTTCTGATAAAGATCTTGTGAGCACGCATGCCCTTTGCAAAGTCGATTTAAATGGGGAGATCACAAAAACTTATGCCCAATTCCCGTATACGATATTTGTCCAGAGGGTCAGTGGAGGAGTTCTTTCGGTAAGCACAGGCTTCGAACTGGCCATGGTTCTATCAAAGCTCGATCGTCAAACATTCCTTTACGGCTACTCGAAGGATTATGAATTCAACGTTATTAATGCTGATGGAAATGTGCTCTATCGGATAAAAAAGGACGAACCCCGGCCGGCTTTTACATCGAAAGAGAAAGGCGAGTTTAAGAAAATACCAATTCCTGAAAACAAGCCCTATTTCTTTTCGATCTTCAATGATTCGGAAGGGCGGATTTATGTTCAGAGAAACTATGCAGACGGGATCCGAGGAAGAGGTCCTACAGATATTCGAGACAAAGAGATCGATATCTTCAGCAAAGATGGATATTTTTTATATAGGACAACTTTGCCTGCGAACACGTGCGTTATTAAAGATGGTTTCCTCTATGCTTACAAAATCGATGAAGACAAAGCCATGGAATATGTCAAACGATATAGAATCAAGAACTGGGATCAGATAAAAAAGGGAATCTGATGTCGAAGGGGGAATGATAATGCTCAAACGAATTGTGTCTTCAATGTCTTCAGCCTTCGGCGGGCGTTTCGTATTCGCCGTTATAGCGCTATCGATCATCCTCGGCTATGCATCGGCCCAGAATGTTGAGATCAAAACTGTTGGCGGCGTCACGGTCATCCATAACCCAAAAACACCAATCCAGCGAAAGGGCATCCCATCGACAATCACTTTAAAAGAGGACCTCATTATAGGCAAAGAGCAGGACAATCCTGAACGCTCCTTCTCTTCCCTAAGCTCTTTTTCTGTCGACGACTCCGGAAATATCTATGTCGTGGATGGCAAAGAGAACAAGATCAAAATTTACCGGGGCGATGGATCATTCCTCAGATCGTTTGGCCGCAGAGGACAAGGGCCGGGAGAGTTTCAAGGCGCGAGCCAAATCGTCATCCTTCCGGACGGAAACCAAATTGTCACGGATTTCCTGGGACGGCGCCTGGTGTTTTTTTCTCCCAAAGATGAGTTTCTCCGGCAGGTGTCCACTTCCGGGTTCTCCATTGGGGGTATTCACCGCGACCACCGAGGAGATATTTACGCACTTAACGTGATTTCCGGTCCTGAAAAGAGAACTCAAGAGTTGATCAAATTCAACTCTAACATGAAACCAATCGCCACACTTACGCTCTTCGACGAAGAAAGAAAGCCGGGGGTCTTCAAACCTTTCAGCCTATGGATCCGTTTTGACGTTACGCATCGTGATGAGCTCGTCTGGGCAATAGCTTCTAAGTATGAAATCAACATCCTCAATTCCGAGGGAAAACCAGTCAAGCGTATTATCAAAGACTTCGATCCCATCAAAATCACTGGCGCCGAAAAGGAACGGCTCATCCGGGAAGACAAACAGGGGTTGCCGGCGGGGTTTCCCTCTCCTACCTACGAGTTCCCGCCCTCTTTACCGCCCATCAAAAATATGTTTTTAGACGATCAAGACAGGATTTTTGTTCAGACCTATGAGAAGGACGGCCGAGGAGGCCTATTTTATGAGGTTTTTGATCCCGAAGGCCGGTACATCTCCAGATTCTCATTTCCTGAAAAGGAAGAGGCCGTCGTCGTGAAGAAAGACAATTTGTACAGCATGATCCGAGATTACAAAGAGGGCGTTCTCCTCGTGAAGAGGTATTCTTTGACCTGGAAATTCTAGGAGATTGCGTGTGGGCCCTAACGTTTTTGGGTATGCCGGCGTATAGATATATGGAAGAGGCGGAGAAGCATGCGCTTTTCGTTGATCGAAAGAAGGGAAAAGTGATCCATCGCTTGAAGATTGGCGTTCCAATAATCCTTTTTTCTTGGCATGATCCTCTTGATCAGAAAAAAAGGAAATATAAATAAAAGGAGGGTGTGACATGCGAAGACAATATCTTTTAAGCTCCCTGGTGGTCCTGGCGACGTTTGCCTTCACTGCCTCAGCCCGGGCGGTGGATGTCCCGCTAAAATATGTCAAATTCGCGGATGGCGCGACCGGATTAATCCCGGCCGGCCAGATTTCTCTCAAGTTGACGCCGCAGGCCCCGGCGGGGGAATGGAAGTTACCCAAATGCACGACGGAAAAACCTCTTTATGGCCTCGTCAAAATCGCCTCTGCCGAGCGCCTTTTGGTTCTCGACCGGCAAAAGGGCGAGGACAAATACTACAACCGGATCTATTTCGATGCCAACGCCAATAAGGATCTCACCGATGACCCTGTCGTGGACGGAAAAGAGGAAATTGACAGCCGGGGACCTTATTGCCGGGTGAAATTCGGGGCCATTAACACCAGGATCGAAGTCGAGAACAGGATGCTTCCCTACAGCTTGCGTCCGGAACTTATGTTGACAAACCTAGCGCAATACTCGGAAAGCAAGCTCGATCCGAAAATCCTCCCCAGATATGTCAATTGCAGCTTGAGGTCTAATTGTATCTACGCAGGAGAATTCAGACTCGATGGACAGACCTATTCAGTGACTCTCGCAGACGCCAATTGCAACGGATCCTTTAGTGACATTTTTGAATTGAGGAAATTCCCTATTCCCCGGCGTTTGGCGGCGTCCGCCCAAGGAGATTCTTTCTATATCAGCATCGACGGGAAGACGGATTCCATTGACCGCTTGGTTTACGGCGATTGGTTGGTCATCAAAGACAATCTATACAAAATCAGTTTCAGCCCGGCAAAGAGAATGATGACTTTAGCGCCCGTGAAGGAAAACCTCGTTCCCTTAAGGCTGGCCATGCTCCCGGAGCGTCTGTCCATCTCCATGGAAGACGGGAAGAACTGCATCATGATGTTCCAACCGGCCGAGATAATCATGATTCCTCCGGGACGATACCGATTGTTCAACTACGAGCTCTTTAGAGAAGATGAGCAGGGCGACCTCTGGCGGCTGTGCGCCAATGCCACAACGGATACGCCGTATTTTACGGCCGGACAAAGCGGCGGCGCCCTGCTCGAGCTCGGAGAGCCGTATGCCTCGGTCATCACAACAGCCAACGTGCTGCAGGCTCTCACCGTACAAAGCCAGGGGCAGACCAAGAGGCTTCCGCCGCGCGTTCCGATTGTCTTTAATATCGAAGGACTGGGCAAGGAATTCGTCATTGATTTAAGCCACATTAGAGGCGATAAAACCAAGATTCCGCTTTCGCAGAAGAAGAACCTGGGCCACCGGCCGGCCGAGCCGACCTATGAGATCACGAAGGCCGACGGGGAAGTGGTCACCAAAGGTTTCTTCGAATATGGCTGAGGATTCAGCTGCGCGGCCACATGGGATGTGGCCCAAGAAAACACGGAATATTACATCGTCTGCGAATACCAGGTAGGCCCCTTTAAAATCGAACGCAAAAAGATTTCTCTTAAACTCTAGAGATCCGGGAAATCCGAAGACGGAATTCCGGGGACAGGTATTTATTTAGAGGGTGGGGTCAAAGCTACTTTTTACGCACGCTCCCCCTGGAGAATTGCACACGTAAGGAAGCAAGGTCAAAGCTATTCTTTACCCTTTTCCTCATTCTCCTCAATATTTTGCGTAAAAAGTAGCTTTGACCCCGGATTACGAGATTATTTCCGCGGAAACCAGACTTTCATCTCGCCCGCACCGCGGTTGGCCCAGGCGTAATACGGGATGGCCAGGAAATCCTGCTCCCCTGTTGAGGCGATCTTGCCTTCCACGCTTTTTGCCGCCGCCAGCGCCTTTCCTGTGAGCACAACCACGCCCTTCAGCATGTCCGGACGGAACTCCGCTGAAATCTTTGTATTGTCGGGAAGCGTCAAATTCAACGCCCGGCCCCCGTTGTCAGGTCCTTCGGCGCAAAAGACGATCGGGCCGCGCTGCAAAGCGACCTTACCCGCATCCTCCTTCACGGCGGCATGGGCCGCAACGCGCCGAACGGGCATCGGCAAAACGAGCTCGATCACATCGCCCATTTTCCAAGCCCTCTTGACTCGCGCATATCCTTTGTTCATGTCGAGGGCTACAACAGACCCATTGATCTTACTGAACCTCGCATAATATAGTGACAATTGCGGAAGATGAGTGTATACTGATGGTATGCATACTCATTATCGTCCACGGCGAGATTTTAAGGTTCTGGAACAACGGCGAAAGCGCGCCGCACGCCTGTTCGCGGCGGGCCGGCTGATCCTGGCGTCCATTGCTCGACACCTGCAGGTGAGCCGCCAGAGCGTCAGTCGGTGGTACAAACAGTGGAAGCGGGGCGGAGCTTCCGCGTTGCGAGGCGCCGGCCGGGCCGGCCGTAAGCCGAAGCTGAGCACGACGCAACTGCGACGCGTCGAGCGGGCCTTGCGCAAAGGAGCGCGGGCTCACGGATACGGCACGGATCTCTGGACCCTGCCTCGCGTCGCTTCGGTCATCGAACGGCTGACCGGCGTTCATTATCACCCGACGAAAGCGGCGTCTCCCAACGGCCCTCGGTGCGGCGGACCTGGGCGCCCCGAGGAGAGACTCCGGTCTTGATCCATGCTTTCAATTGGAAATCTCTTTCGGTCTGTGCCGCGCTGGGCTTCCGCTGGGACGGGCGGCGTTGTCGTTTGTATTTTCAGACTCGCCCCGGAAGTTATAACTCGGAAAGCCTGATCTCGTTCCTCCGGGATCTCAAACGCCACCTGCGCGGCCGGAAGGCCATCCTGGTTTGGGATGGCTTGCCGTCGCACAAGAGCCGCCTCATGGTCGAATACTTGGGCCTTCAGCGTCGTTGGCTCCGCGTAGAACGATTGCCCGGATATGCGCCTGAACTGAATCCTCTGGAGACCCTTTGGGGAAACGTCAAAGGGCAGGAGATGGCCAACGGCTGCGCGGAAGATCTCGGGGCCGTCGATCGCACCGTTCGTGACGGTCTGGAACGAGTGCGCCGCTCTCGGATCCTGGCCTTTGCCTTCTTGACCCATGCCGGCCTCTCTTTTTGATTTAATTGTCACTCTATTATGCGAGATTCAGTAAGAGTAGGCTTCTCGTCATTCTTATCCAAGAACTTATAAAGATCGCTCGGCACCGGCTGGTTCTGTGCCCAACCAGGGATACGCATATAAACAACAAATTCAGCCAGCTTCTCGGGCTCGACCGTGATTTTCACCGCCCCATCCCAGGGATAGCGCGTTTCCTGCTTGAGTCCGATCTTCTGCCCTTTCAAATCGACCGTGGCCGCGCTCCCGATGAATAAATTCACGTAAAGGACATCATCTCTGGTCGCATAGACGTAGCCGGGGACCGAAGGCAGAAAACGGGTGATATTGGGCGGGCAGCAGGCTACTTCGAACCAGGCGCTCCGGACATATTTGCCGGCCGATTCCAACGGGTTCTGGTAGAAGAACGACATGCCGTCGAGCGATACGCCTGAGATCAGGCCGTTGTACATCACCCGCTCCAGGACGTCGACATACTTGGCGTCGCCGTGGAGCAGGAACAGCCGCTGCTGCCACAGGGCGCTGCCGATGGCGGCGCACGTCTCGGTATAGGCGCTGGCGTTGGGAAGCTCATAGGCGCTGCCGAATGCCTCGCTTGTGTCCCGCGCGCCGACCCCTCCGGTCAGGTACATTTTTCCCCCGACGACGTTATCCCAGAGCCGGTCGATGGCCTTGACGTAATCGGGATATCCGCCGAGCGCAGCCACATCGGCCATACCGGCGTACATGTACATAGCCCGGACGGCGTGACCGACCGCCTCCTCCTGTGCGACGACGGGCTTGTGATTCTGCATGTATTCATCCGAGTCATAAACGGAGAACGGATCCTTGGGGTCGTGCTTTTCGCCTCCGAAATAATGGCCGCGCTCATCAAGAAAGAATTTGGCCAGGTCGAGATAGGCGCGATTTCCCGTCACCCGGTACAATTTGGACAGGCCGATCTCGATCTCCTGGTGGCCCGGGAAGGCGCGCTTTTTAGCCGGGCCGAACGTCCGGACAAGCAGGTCGGCGTTCTTGACGGCGATGTTCAAAAAGCTTCGCTCTCCGGTCGCCAGGAAGTGGGCGACGGCGGCTTCATACATGTGGCCCACGTTGTAGAGTTCATGGCTCACGCGCAGGTTGGACCAGCGCTCTCTGCCGGCTCCCGGGGCGGGATTCTTGGGGTCGATCGTCCGCGTCGTGTAGAGGTAGCCATCGGGCTCCTGGGCTGTGCCGATGATCATGATCAAGTTATCGAGCTCTTTCTTGAGCTGGGGGTCGGGATGGAGCATCAGCGTGTAGGAAGCACCCTCCATGACCTTGAAGACGTCGGAATCATTGTACCGTTTTCCTTGGTGGGGACCCTTCATCAGGCCCGCCGCTTTACGGAAATTATCCACCCGGCCGGTCTCTTCATTCTTTTTTAGGGCAAAGGGAACAGTCACCGTGCGGTTTGTTTCCAGGCGGGGCGCCCAAAAAACATCATGGACCTGGACCTGGGTAAAAGCCACCGGGCGGATGGGATAGTCCTTCTGCGGGTCGACGCCGGGAGAAGACAAAACGATAAAATTTATCATAATAAAATATAAGCCGGCTTTTGGGGGATTGATTCTTGTCATGCTGAACCTCGACCCTTTATTGTTACACAATCATGGCCAGGAATTTTATGTCGCGGCAATCTTACGTGAATTGTCATTCCGAGCGAAGCGAGGAATCTCCGCTTTTATTGCGAGAGACCTAAGAGGAGATTGCCACGGCACTGCGTGCCTCGCAATGACGCGTTAGCCAGAGCGCCACGCTCACTAGGGTTGCTCGCGATGACATAGTAAAAATAATGAAGATGATTATCCTCCGCTTAGCTCCGGATACCATTCATCCCCAGGCTGAAGCCTGTGGTTTACCGGCATTTTCTATTAGTGTGTTTGCTTTAGCTCAAAGTCTTTCCAGCGACTTAAAGTCGGCCAGATATCTCCATCCATTATTTCCCGACCCGGATTTCATACAGCGAGATGCTGAGCGGGGGCAGAGTCAGCTTGCTTCCGAACGGGGCGTTGCCCGTCTCCTGGATCTTCACGGCCGGCTCTTTTCCGGGCTCGTTGTAAGCCATCTCGTTGCTGCCCGTGATCAAATAGAGCCTAGCCGATTTGGGAAAGCTAATCCCCTTGAACGAGAGCGGCAGCGTCTGGGCCGTTTTCGTCGGGTTGACGACGGCCACGGTCAGGACTTTTTTGCCTTCCTTCCAGGCGGCCGCGACGTCCAACGGCTCGGGAGCGCCGCTCACCTGGACGGGAATCGTCCCGTAATGGGCGCGGTAGAGCTTCAGTACCAGTCCGGTTGTTTCAAACTCCGCCGCGGTCTTTGTCGTTTTAATCGCACCGATCACGTTGACCGTCTGGGCATAGTTGGCCATATAAATGATATCGCTCTGCCGGAAATATTCGTGCAGGCCCTCGGCGATCCCCAGCCCGTCCTTCAGGAAATACCGCACGCCGATCTCTCCGTAAAGATCGGGACCGTACCAGAAGTTCCATTCGTCGAGGGCGATGCGGATGTCCTTGCCTTTGAGGGCGGGGATCGTCGTCCTGTATTTGCGGTGGGCCTGGGCGATCTGCCGGACTTCACGCGGGATCTGAGAGATATGGCTCAACAGGCCGGGGAGCTCGCCGCAGTAAAAGTGTTCGCTCATATAATCCATAAAGTCAGCGCAATTCGCCAGCATCCCTTCGCTCCAGGTCCCGACTGCGCCGACGGCGATAAGCTTGATGGTTGGGTCCTTGGCCCGCATAGCCTGGCCAAAACGGTTGTGCTTTTTCATGTAGTCCTGGAGCGGCATATGCCCGAGCTGCCAGTTTCCGTACATCTCGTTTCCGATCGACCAGAACTTGACGCCCCACGGCTGCGGATGGCAGTTCTGGACTCGCCATTTTCCCATGGCTGTGTCCGCGGCGCCGTTGACATACTCGACTTCTTCGGCGGCCAGCGTCTCGCTCCCCTGCCCGCTGTTGACGCTGATATAGGGGTCTGTTCCGATGAGCCGGCAGAAATCCAGGAACTCATGGATGCCGACGTCGTTGTGCTCGATGCCCAGCCAGGCCGGGTTTTTTCGCGGCGGGCGCCGATCGGGATCGCCGAGACCGTCCTTCCAGTCGTAGCCGCTGACAAAATTCCCGCCCGGCCACCGATAAACGGGCGCGTCGAGCTCCTTGAGGAGCTTGAGGACTTCGGGCCGGAAGCCCTCGATATTATCGGCCGGCATGATGGAGACCGTCCCGACGCGGAAAGCCTCGTTTCCCTTGCTTATGATTTCCAGCCGCGCGTTTTCGCTCGTCCCTTCGGCCTTAAAAGAAAGGGGGACGGTGCGATAATCGTTGCTTAACTCGGATAGGCTTAAAGTCTGCCGCTCTCCGGCGCCGGGGTCCCAGGCAAGCGATACCTGGATGGGCAGTGCGCCGGGATCGGCGGCCAGCACGACGCGGCCTACATAGCTTTTGCCTTTGATGACGGCCAGGTTGTCCTGATAGATGCCGCCGGCTTCGCCGGTCCCTTTCAAACGGATTTCCGGGACGTGGACGCCGACATAGGGCAGGATGGGGTTCATCCGGACATTGCGGGGCTCGCCGATGATCTTCCATGCCGATTCCTTCCCGCCGACCGGATAGTAAAATTTCCGGTCTTCGAGCATCTCGGCCCAGATGCCCTGGTAGATGCAGCGGCCGAGGTGCTCGATGAATTGGCCATAGATGTATTTGGAGATCGGGGCCATGCTTTTTGTCGTATCGATGGCGGCCTCGGGTTTCAACGTCCTTGCGGAAAGGAGCTCGAGCTGGACGTCGTCATACCAGGCCGTTCCCGTCGCTTTTCCCCAGCCGCCGAAAAGGCAGTTGACCGAGACCGCGTCCGTGCCCGCGGTGTCGAAGACGACCTCGACACGGGTCCAGTCCTGGGTGCCGCTGACGGCCTTGGTCATGATATCCATGGCATGGAGGTTGATCAGCGCCCCTTTGCTCGTCCCCGGTTTAAGGTCGCGGGTCTTGATCCAGCCGCTCAGCCGGTACTTGGCATACGGCTGGACTACGACGATGCTCTGGAACGACGAATCAGCGCCGTCGGCCGAGGAGATTCTTATGCTGCGCTTGCCGGAGTGCGCCACCGATTCATCAACCGCAAATTCGGCCTTCGGCTGCCAGTTGACCGTCCGCCAGCCTTTGGGCCGGTTTCTTTCAACGTCCTCGAACGACGGATTGGCGATGGGATTTTTCGCCGATGCGGTGAATCCCGAAGACTTCTTTTCTTGCATAGAAAAAGCATATCCAATGAGAGCAACAATGACAACAAAAAGAACAGTGAGACCCTTGAAATCGAGCATGTGGTTATTTTTCCCTGTGTTTTTCATGTCACCTCCCTGAATCAAGCCTTATATTTTAAAATGATGAGATCAATGACAATCTTTATATTAGCTCCGAAATTGGCGAGGGGTGGGCACAGTTAAGAAAATTGGATGAGAGCTTTGGGAAGGGGTGAAGCGACCATGAGGGATTTAGCCTAAAAATATCGTCTTTTGAGGGAAGCCCCTTTGGGGCCGGCGAGAATGTATGAGCCGGCTCCGTAAAATAAGAAACGCCGCATTGTGGACAAGGACATTTTTTTAGCGCGGTTATCAGGCATGCGAGAATCGCAGCCGCCGAAAAAGACGATATTTTTATGGCGTTAAAAATCCCGTTAGGGAGCGAATCCCTTCCCAAAGCTCTCGCTAACCATCTGCTTCCAGCCAAATTACTTCACCTTCCACTCGTGGATACCCGCCGAGAACTTCTCCGGCAGCTGGATTTCCAGGCGCATCGCCGACGTGCGCACGGGCGCGAAGCGGACCGTGTTGTAGGCGTCTTTTTCCACCCCGTACGGGTTGAGGTTCTTCACGGGAACCCACGTGTTGCCCGCTTTAAAGAGCGCCTTCCAGTACTTGGGCACGCGGCATTCTCCCTGGCCGGTATCGTCAAACCAGTAGACGGACGCTTCCGACACGAGCGTCGGGCCC
>JAPKZH010000187.1 GCA_026393905.1 Candidatus Aminicenantota bacterium | reverse complement strand
TGTAGCGGAGCTCGCCCCTGCTTATGGCGACGTCGCCTATATCAATCGGATCAACGGGAAGCCGACGGTCGACCTGTCGATGACCAAGGAGAAAGGAACCAATACTCTCAAGGTTTCCCGGGCGGTGAAAAACAGGCTGGAGAGTCTCAAAAAAGAGCTGCCCCAAGACCTGATCTTCAAGGCCGCCGACGACGAAAGCCAGGCTATCCAGAAGAACCTGCGCGACCTCTACCTGCTGGCCGGAATCATCACGGTGGTCGTCTTTGTCATGATTTTCGTCGTGCTGCGAAAGCTGCGGCCGTCGCTCTTGATCCTGTCCTCGATTGCCTTCAGCCTCGTCATCACCTTCAACCTCATCTATTTTTTCAAAATCTCGATGAACATGCTGACGCTGGGCGCGCTGGCCCTCGGGTTCGGGATGTTTGTCGATAATTCGATTGTCGTTTTTGAGAATATTTTGAGGCTAAGAGAAAAGGGCCTCTCGTCCAGGGAGGCCGCCATCCGGGGGCCCAAGGAAGTATTTGTGGCAGTCTTGGCCTCGACGCTGACGACGATGGCCGTCTTTTTCACCTTTCCCTATTTTCAGGGGCGGCTGAAAATGTATTATCTCCCGCTGGCGATCGTCATCGCCTCGGCGCTGGCGGGGTCGCTTCTTGTTTCTTTTTCCTTGATTCCTGCCTTAAGCCCAAAGTTGGTCGAAAAGCGCAAGGGAGTCTCGAAAGAGAAGGTTCGGGCGGGATACGAAAAATTTTTGCGATTCATCCTGAGACATCCCCTGGAGGTGCTGCTCATCGTCTTCGCGATTTTATACGGGAGTTACAAGTGGTTTCGTTCGGAAGTCACAATCGGTCAATGGTCGAGATGGTCTTACCGGGAGTATCTCTATGTCAGCCTCGGGACGCCGCCCGGGACAAGCATCGAAAGAACCGACGAGGCCATCAAAAAATTCGAGGACAAGGTGATGGAGGCTCCCTACGAAAAAGAAATGATCGCGGATATTTATGCGGAAAGCGCTCGTCTGAGAATCAGTTTTCCCCCCGAGATCGAAAATTCCTACCGGCCTTACCTGATGAAAGAAGAGCTCATCCAGTTGGCCACCCAGTATGCGGGAGTCGATATTTACGTCAGCGGCTTCGATCCGCAATACTATGCTTCCAGCATGGGGACCGGAACCTATTACAGCTCGTATATAAAATTTTACGGCTATAATCTGAAGAAGCTGAGGGAGATCGCCTCCGAGCTCGAAAAAACTTTAAAAAAAAATCCACGGATTAAAGAAACCGCGCGCTCATCCTCCCGTTATGGCTGGTTCCGGGGAGATTCTTTCGAGAACATCCTCAAAATCGATAAAGAAGCCCTCAGGAAATACGATATTGATCCGCAATATCTCTATTATTATCTGGGGACCCTCATGCGCGGATATTTTGGCTCCGCCGTCCGGATCAGCTTGGAGGGCAAGCAGATCGCCGTGTCTGTCAAATTTCCCGAAGCGGAGACCATGGACCTGCGGAATTTGCAAGATGCCATGATCAAACTGCCGCGGGGCGAATATTTGAGGCTGGGCGAGATCTCGCGGCTTGAGGAGCGGCCGATCGCCGGCGCCATCGACAGGGAGAATCAACAATTCCAGGAGAGGGTCTCGTGGGAATTCCGCGGACCGGCGAAAGCCGAAGAACGATACCGAAAAGCAATCTTCGCCAGCCTCCATCTCCCGCCGGGGTTCTCAGCCACCCTGGAAGAGAGGTGGCTGATGACGGAGGAAGAAAAAGGCCAGATCAAGATGGCCATCGTCTTTGCCCTCCTCATCATCTTCATGATCCTGGCCAGCCTGTATGAGTCCTTGATCCATCCATTTTTTATCCTGCTCTCGGTGCCGCTGGCGCTGATCGGCGTCTTCGTGGCGTTCATCGTGGCCAAGTTTCCGTTCGATTCATCGGCCTATATCGGGGTCATTTTACTGATGGGAATCGTCGTCAATAATGCCATTCTCCTGGTCGACCACATCAATTTGAAGAGGCGGCAGGGGATGGGTGTGTTCGAGGCGGTCGTGCAGGGATCGAGGGAGAGGATCCGGCCGATTTTCATGACGACAAGCACGACCGTCCTGGGCATGCTGCCGTTGCTTCTGATTCAGGCAGAGACGGGGGTGAAGAGGCAGATCTGGTCCACCCTGGCGCTCTCGACGCTGGGCGGGCTGGTCACTTCGACGATCTTCATCCTGATCGTCATCCCGATATTTTATTTATACGGCGACCGGGTCCGGAATTGGGCGGCCGACAAATACCGCGAGCTCAAACAGAGCCTAAAATAGATAGAATAGAAAAGAGACGTGTCCCCGCGGCCCAATAATTGGTATAAAATATGAGTCTGGGTTTCCGAAAGGCCTCGGTACGGATTTCTCGCGCGTCGGAAATAAGCGGAGGCCAAGGAGGGATCGATGGCGTCCTATGATATCGACAACCTGAAAAAAAGTCTGGAGAAGTTTTCCCGGGTCAATCTCATCCACTCGCCGACGCCGTTCCGGAAGCTGGAGCATCTGACGGCAGAGCTCGGCGGGCCTGATATCTATATCAAGCGAGACGATTTAACGGGACTGTCCTTTGGCGGGAACAAATCGCGCAAGTTGGAATTCATTATCCCGGATGTATTGGCAAAAAAAGCGGATGTCATTATCACCTGGGCCAGCCTTCAGTCCAACTGGTGCATGCAGACGGCCGCGGCGGCCATAAAATTCGGGATCAAGCCCATTCTGATCCTTTTCAAGACGTAT
>JAPKZH010000593.1 GCA_026393905.1 Candidatus Aminicenantota bacterium | reverse complement strand
CTTGACTTTAGGTCGGCCAAGATATTTAATTTCAGACAACAATATTTGGAGGAGGGAGAAGCTATGCGATTGAAGTCATTAAACAGAAATCTCTTTTTGGCGCCGGTCATCCTGGCATCCTTGGCGCTGATGATTTCCGCGAATCGTTGTTCCACCAAACAGCCGCAGGCGGCTAAGATCAAGTTCGTCATCTCGTTTCCCCAAGAGCGGTCAACAACGCCTCTCGACGGGCGGATGCTTCTGCTCATTTCTACAAACGATACAAACGAGCCCCAGTTGCAGATCAATGACGGCGCGAACACTCAATTGATCTTCGGCGTGGATGTGGACGGCCTCCAGCCCGGCCAGGAAGCGGTGATCGACGCCGGCGTCTTCGGCTATCCCTTAAAAAGCATCGCGGACATTCCTGCCGGAGAATATTACATCCAAGCGCTCCTCAACAAATACGTTCCCCCGCACCTTCGGCGGATTTCGCGAAACGCCGCCCGACCCAGAGCTCAAGCCGGATTACAGCGAGCGCTTCAGGCTGGCGGGCTACAACAAGATCGAGCAGGAGTATGCCTATCAATTCTACAAGGATTGGACAAGCAAGAATTTTCCGCGGGCTATCGTGATCGAAATTCAACACGCCAACCCGTATTACGACGATTCTTACGCCGTGAACTCGGCCAACCTCGGGCCCTACGGCGATGCCATCGTCTACGAGCTCATCCCCTTCATCGAGAAGAAATACCGCGGCATCGGCAAAGGCTGGGCCCGGTTTATGTACGGCGGATCGACAGGAGGCTGGGAAGCGCTGGCCGCCCAGATCTTCTATCCCGACGAGTTCAACGGCTGCTATGCGGCCTGCCCCGATCCTATCGATTTTCGGGCCTACACGATCGTCAATATCTATGATCACAAGAATGCCTATTACGTGGACGGTCCGTGGAAAAAGACGCCTCGGCCGGGGCTGCGCAATTACCTGGGTGAGGTCAGCTCCACTCTTGAACAGATGAATCACAGAGAGATGGTCATCGGCGCGCATTCGCGGTCGGGTGACCAGTGGGACATTTGGCAGGCCGTATTCAGCCCCGCCGGAGAGGACGGATATCCCAAGCCCATCTGGGACAGGATGACCGGTGAGATAGACAAATCGGTCGCGCAATACTGGAAGGAACACTACGACCTATCCGCTATTCTTCAGCGCGACTGGAAAACGCTCGGCCCAAAACTCCAGGGCAAGATCCATATCTATGTCGGCGATATGGACAATTATTATCTGAACAACGCCGTCTATTTGATAGAGGCGTTTCTGGAAAGCACCAAAGACCCGTATTACGCCGGAGACGTGGATTACGGCGACAGGGCGGAGCACTGTTGGAACGGCGACCACACCCGGCCCAACGCTCTCTCGCGGCTGCGCTACCACCAGATGTATATCCCCAAGGCCGTGGAACGCATGATGAAGACCGCCCCGCTCGGCGCCGACCTCAAGAGCTGGAGATATTAGATAGAGCGGTATTTCATTAGCGCCGGACGGGATACTTCATCGGGTCGGGAAGAGGCTTGCGGGGCAGCATTTCTTCCCGCATGGCCGTCTGATAGACGAAGGCGGCCATGATGACGGCCGACTGGATAAGGTCCTCGGGCACGAGATGGTCATAGACGTCCATGTTCGTGTGGTGGATGCGGCTCGAATAGTCGAGCGGGTCCTGGATGAACTGGAAGGCCGGGAGGCCGATATAGTCGAGCGCGCCGTGGTCCGAGCCGCCCGTGTCGCGCAGGACGGCTTGGGTCATGTCCAAATCGGCGAACGGCTTCATCCACTCTTCGAAAATGGGCTTGACGGCGGCATTGCTCTGGCAATAGATGCCGCGGATGCGGCCGCTCCCGTTGTCGTAGTTGAAATAGCCGGAGACTTTGGCGTGTTCGGGCTTGAGCGTCATGGTCGTGACATCGCCGAAGTGCTTCTCGACGTAGGCCTTTGAGCCGACCCATCCCTTTTCCTCGGCGCTCCAGAGGACGACTCGGATCGTCCGGCGGGGCTTGACCTTGAGGGCTTGAAGGATCCGGACGGCCTCGAGCGAGACGGCGACGCCGGCCGCGTCATCGGCCGCGCCCGTCCCCGGGCTCCAGGAGTCGATGTGGCCGCCGAGCATGACGAGTTCGTCCTTCTTGTCCGAGCCGGCGATCTCGCCGACCACATTGTAGCCGCGGAGGTCCTTGTCGTAGAACTCCGC
>JAPKZH010000261.1 GCA_026393905.1 Candidatus Aminicenantota bacterium | reverse complement strand
GTGGGGATCGCCACTGAGGCCCCCCAAGCGGAGGGGGGCCCCGTCGGCTTTTCGACGGGGGGAACCGACGGGACTGGTTCCCCAGGGGGCCTCAGTGGCGATCCCCACGCCTCTTTGAAATCAATTATTTAGAGATGCTCCCCGATATGAACACGAGTCTCAAAAAAAAGCTGGTCCCGGACAGATTATAAGTGCTTCTTTAAATAACGGGCGGTGATGGACTTTTTGGATTTGACGAGTTCCTCCGGAGATCCCTGGGCGATCACTTCGCCGCCCCTCTCTCCGCCCTCGGGACCCAGGTCGATGATGTAGTCCGCGCACTTGATCACGTCCAGATTGTGCTCGATGACAAAGACCGAATGTCCTTCCTCGACGAGTTTCTGGAAGCAGCGCAGCAACGTCGAAACGTCGTCGGGATGAAGGCCGATGGTTGGCTCGTCAAAGAGATAGAGGATGTGCTTGTCCCGTTCGTGGACGAGATGATAGCCCAGTTTGATCCTCTGCAGCTCACCCCCGGAGAGGGTTGTCGTCGGCTGGCCCAGCCGCAAGTATCCGAGGCCGACTTCCTGGAGGGGCTTGATCTTCTTGGTGATATCGGGATGGTCAGAAAAGAATTCCAGGGCGTCGTCGATGGTCATGTGCAGGACATTGTCGATGTTCTTGCCCCGGTATTTGATTTCGAGAATCTCGGCCTTGAAACGCTTGCCCTGGCAGGCTTCGCAGGTCAAAGTGACGTCGGACAGGAACTGCATTTCCACGATCTGATGGCCGGCGCCTTGGCAGTCCTCGCATCGGCCGCCGGCCGTGTTGAAAGAAAAATAGCCGGGCTTGTAGCCCAGGGCCTGGGCTTCTCGCGTCTGGCTGAACAACCCCCTGATGCCGTCCATGGCTTTCGTGTAAGTGGCCGGGATGGACCGGGGCGATGTGCTGATGGGGGACTGGTCGACTAGGATGATTTTGTCGATAAAATCGATGCCACGGAGCTCTTGAAAGCCTTCCCGGGCCTCACCGCTCCAGCCCTGATAGAGGACATCATTCAGAAGCGTGCTTTTGCCGGAGCCCGAGACTCCTGTGATGCACGTCAGAACGCCCAGGGGGAGTCTCACATCCAGGTGTTTCAGGTTATGTTTATGGGCGTCCTTGATGAGGAGGAACCGGTCGACCTTCCTCCTCTTTTTCGGGACGGGGATCTCTTTTTCCCCGCTGATGTAGCGGGCCGTAAGGGAGGTGCCGTTCTTCAAGAAGTCGTCCAAGGTCCCGCTGAACATCACTTCGCCGCCGTGCTCGCCGGCCCGCGGTCCCAGGTCGATCAGGTGTTCGGCCGAGGCGATGACCTCGGGGTCGTGCTCAACGACCATGACCGTGTTCCCGATGTCCTTGAGAGACTTGAGGATCTGGATGATGCGGCCGTTGTCGCGGGGATGGAGGCCGATCGACGGCTCGTCCAGGACAAAAAGCGTTCCGACGAGCGACGAGCTCAAGGCGGCGGCCAGGTTGATGCGCTGGGCCTCGCCGCCGCTCAAAGTGAACGTCATCCGGTCGAGCGAGATATAATCCAGGCCGACCTTGAGCAAAAATTTCAGTCGGTTCTGGATCTCGGCGATCAGCTTTTCCGCCACCCGCTTCTCGTAGGCGGGAAGGTCGAGCTTGTTGAAAAATTCGTGGGCGTCCTTGACGGTCAGCCGGACGACCTGCCCGATGGACAGTCCCCCGACCTTGACGTTCAGCGCCTGGGGATTGAGGCGCATCTGTCCGCAGGCAGGGCATTTGATGTATTTGCGGTAGCGGCTGAGAAAGACCCGGACCTGGACCTTGTATTTTTTCGTCTGAAGCCAGTCAAAAAAACCTTTGACGCCGAGATAGCCGTCGCCACCGTCCAAGATCAGCCGATGCCATTCCTTCTTGAGGTTTTTGAACGGGATGTTGGTCGGAATGCCCCGCTTGCGGGCCTCACGCAGCATCTCCTTCATCATGCCGCGCGAGACGGGCTTGGTCCAGGGCTCGATGGCGCCCTCTTCCAGAGATTTTGACTTATCGGGGACGATCTTATCTTCGTCGATCGCGGCCAGATCGCCGAAACCGTGGCAGTCCGGGCAGGCCCCTTGCGGGCTGTTGAACGAAAAGAGGTTTGGAAAGGGATCCTCGAAGGGAATTTTACAGGCTTTGCATTCGAGCTTGTCGGAGAAATGGAATTCGCGGCCGTCCTCGGTCCGGATACGGACCCGCCCGCCCCCATGCTTGAGGGCCATCTCCAGCGAATCCACCAGCCGTTCCCGCTCCTCTCTCTCCAGGCTGATCCGGTCCACGAAAATGTCGAGGACTTCGTTCTTTTTGAATTTCACGTCATCGAAGTTGACGATGTCCTCGGCCTGGAGAACCCGGAAAAAACCCTGTTTTTTGAGATGGGCCAGGCCCTTTTCCAAGGGCCAGGGAAAGGAGATCAATGCTTTTGAGGCAGGGGGGAGCCGGAAGAGTGTTTCGACGATCGCGTCGATCGTGTCCCGGGTCACCGGCCGGCCGCATTGGTTGCAGTGGACGACCCCTATCCTTGCATAGAGCACCCGCATGTAGTCATACCCTTCCGTGACCGTGGCTACGGTGGACCGCGGGTTTTTGGTGGCGGCCTTTTGCTGGATGGCGATGGCCGGCGTTATGCCTTCGATGAGGTCGGCGTCGGGCTTGTCCATCCTTTCGAGGAACTGCCGGGCATACGCGGAGAGCGATTCGATGTAGCGGCGCTGCCCCTCCGCGTAGAGCGTGTCGAAGGCCAAGGAGGATTTTCCCGAGCCGCTCACGCCCGTGACGACGATGAATTGGTTCAGGGGGATGTCGAGGTCGATGTTCTTCAGGTTGTGAACCCGCACGCCCCGTAGGATGATCTGCTCGTCCATGTTCGCTTATAGGCCTCGAAAATCGGTCCTAAAACTCTCTATTATAACAGATTTTTTGCTATAATGGACAGACCCCGACAAGGAGGTTTCGATGCGGAAAGGAACAAGGCTGGCCCTCATTTTCGGGGCGATCCCGTTCCTGACCCTGGTGTTCGCCCTCCCCTTTGTCAACCGTATCGAGCCGATCGTCCTGGGGCTTCCGTTTGTCCTGTTCTGGATTCTGCTTTGGGTGGTCCTGACGCCGGCCGTTCTATGGGCCGCTTACAAAATCGAAAAAAAGCACAATCCGCCCGACGATGAGGACCACCGATGAACGCGGCGCTCCTGATCATTCTCGGAACGATCGCTTGTTCGGCCTTTGTCGGTATCTATGCCGGCTGGCGGGTGAAGATGGACTTGGAGAATTGGACGGTCGGCGGCCGCCGCTTTGGCAGCCTGATCATCTGGCTGTTGATGGCCGGGGAAATTTACACGACATTCACCTTTCTGGGCGCGAGCGGCTGGGCCTACTCCAAGGGCGCTCCCACATACTACATTATGATTTACGGCACGCTGGCCTATACCCTGTCTTTTTTCATCCTTCCGGAGCTCTGGAAGCTCGGCAAGCGGCACGGCCTTCATACCCAGCCCGATTTTTTTATAAGGATCTACGGCAGCCGCTTTCTCGGCGTGTTGGTGGCCGTCGTCGGAATCCTGTCCATCATCCCGTATTTGCAGCTCCAACTGGCCGGGCTGGGCATGATCGTCGAAGTCTCGAGCAACGGCGCGATCCCGTCCAGGCTGGCCATCATCCTCTCGTTCGTCCTGACCTGCGCCTTTGTCTACACCAGCGGGATCCGCGGGAGCGCTTGGGTATCCGTGATCAAGGACGTGATGATGATCGTCGCGGTCGGAGTGGTCGGCCTCGGCGTGCCCCGCATCTATTTCGGCGGCATCGGGAAAATGTTCCGCGCCCTGATCGCCCAAAAGCCGGACCACCTGGTCTTTCCCGGCGCGGCCCCGACCATGGATACGCTCTGGGTCATGTCCACGGTGCTTCTGACGGGCATGGGTTTTTACATGTGGCCCCATGTCTTCGGCTCGGTCTTTTCCGCCAAGAGCGATAAGATCATCAAGCGCAACGCCATCATCATGCCCTTTTACCAGATCCCCATCCTGCTGGTCTTCATGGTCGGCTTTTCGGCGTTCCTCGCCCTGCCCGGCCTGAAAAACGGTGACCTGGCCTTTCTCGAGCTTGTCCATAAGACGTATCCGTCCTGGTTCCTGGGTTTTATCGGGGCCGCCGGGGCCGTGACGGCGATGGTCCCGGCCTCCATCCTCGTTCTCTTTGCCTCCACGCTTCTGGCCAAGAATGTTTATCAGGCCGGTTTCAATCCGAGCGCGTCCGAGGCGTTTTCTGCCGAATGCCCTGGTCAACCTTCTGCTGATCGGATACGACGGCGTGTCCCAGTTCTTCCCGGGCGTTGTCCTGGGGTTGTTTTGGAAGAGGGTCAGCCGCCGGGGCGTCATCTGCGGGCTTCTCACGGGATTGGCTATCGTCGTCGCGCTCGTCTTCGGCCGCCATGATCCGTTCCTGGGCATGAACGCCGGCTTTGTCGCCCTCGTCGTGAACGGAACGGTCGCGGTGGGCATCAGCCTTTTGGTTCGGCCCGGGCGTCCTCAAGGGACTGTTCATGTGGATTAAGAGCATGAGGGAAGAATTAAGATTTAAAATTATGGTTCTCTTCCATTTCCTGTGGGGAGAGATCGTCTGGGAAACGATCCGGAAACGGCTTCGCTCCCCGTCCGGGTTTTTCACGCCGTTCCCGAGCCCTCCTTCTCGGCGGCTCA
>JAPKZH010000224.1 GCA_026393905.1 Candidatus Aminicenantota bacterium | reverse complement strand
AGGCTTGAGCTGAGGATGAAGGGGGAGGCTATTTTAGGGACCGGAGAGGAGGAAATCCAAAAAAGACCTCGGATCCGGTTCGCGTTATTTCCCAGTTGGGCCTATGGAGCGGCCGGCGCCGTCGCCATTTTGGCAATGGGTATTTTGATAGGCCGGCTGTTTTTCAGCCGGCCCGTGATCCTCAGCCGTCCAGCCCCAACAGGCACCCCTTCGGTTCTCCCGGCTTCAAGCGCGGGAGATCTAATCCTCAGGACGTCCAGGTACTTCGAGCGCTCCAAAGTCATCCTTCTCGCTTTGGTCAATTTCGATCCTGAAAAACAAGATGTTTACGGGCTCAACCTTCCCAGGCAGAAGGAGGTTTCGAACGAGCTGGTGAAAGAGGCGTCGGCGCTAAAAGGCGATCTGAAAAACGCCAAGGAACGGAAACTCGAAAAGCTCGTCGGCGATCTTGAAGTAATCCTCATGCAGATCGCCAACCTCAAGTCTGAATATGACCTGCCCACCGTCGAGATCATAAAGGCGGGCGTCGAAAACAAGGACGTGTTGTTTAAGATCAGCTTGAACGAGATGCGTCGAACTGAAAAGAAGAGCCGTGTTCAGGGGCCTCATGCCCGCAAGTCGGATTCAGCCGCCCCAACGGCTTCCAATATATGAACAAAGGAGAACCCTCATGAAAAAAATGAAAATAGTCATCGGCTTTATGATTGGCCTCGGCCTCATCACGGCCACGGGTTGGGCCGGGTTTCATCCCCTCGTCCAGCCGAGCGCCGGCAGCGAGGAGCAGACCGAAGACGCCAAGAAATACAAGGTGGCTTACCTGCTTGTCCTTGAGGAAAAGTGGACCGAGGCCGCCAAAGCCCTGGACGCCTTCATCCAGAGCTATCCGAAGAGCTCATGGGTAGTCGATGCCCGTTTCTGGAGATGCTATGTCAGGGAGAAATCCGAAGATTCTCAGGAGCAGGCGTTTAGATGCTATCAGGAGTTCGTCAAGGCCTATCCGACAAGCGAATGGGCCGAGGAAGCCCGGTCGAACATGATTCAGCTCGGCCGGGAGCTGGTCGAGGATGGCAAGCGCGAGTACGAAGCGATCATCAAATCCATGGAAAAATCGTCCGATGAGGAAGTGACCATGGCTGCGCTGTACGCGCTTCGGGACAGCGGCGGTGAAAATGCCCTCCAATCCCTGCTCGACCTTTATGACCAAAGCAAAAGCTCCAAGCTGCGTTCCCGGATCGCCGGCCTTCTCGGGGACTTTGACTCTGCCAAGGCATTCCAGAAGCTGGCCGAGATCGTCCGCAAGGATCCGTCCCTGGAAGTCCGCCGTGAAGCCCTTGAGGCCATCGCCGAAAAGGAGTCTCCGGAATCGGTTCTTGTCCTCAAGGACATCGTCCAAAAAGAGCCGAGCCTGGAAGCCCGACGATCAGCCCTTGAGGCCTTGGGAGAAATGAATGATCCGACCCTTATCCCATTTTTAAAGCAGATCGCGCTCAGCGAAGCGAATGCCGATCTGGCCCGGACGGCGGTGCACAGCTTGGGTGATATCAAGGCCCGGGAGGCTGCGGACGCCCTTCAGGATATCCTCAAGCAATCCAAGTCCTCGGAGATCAGGGAAACCGCTATTGATGTCCTGGCCGATCGCAAGGACGCCGCGCTTCTCCCCATCCTCCGCGGGCTGGCTCTGGGCGACCCAGATCTTGAGATCCGCCGAACGGCAACCAACCGCATCGCTGAAATAAAGTCCAAGGAAGCACTCACTATCCTTAAGGAAATTCTCTCGTCGGCAAAAGAGCGAGAGATCCAAGAGGCGGCCCTTTTTGCCATTGGAGAATTCGGGGGAGTGGAAGCTCAGAACATCCTTTTGGCCACCGCCCTGGCCGGCCAAAACGAGGAATTGGCCCAGACGGCTGTCGAGGCTTTGTCCGATGTCGTCAAAGACGGACGGCCCGATATTTTTCTTGAGATCATGCGGAAAGCCAAATTCCGCGAGGCCCGGAGGTCGGCGTTGTCTTGTCTTGCCGAACAGAAGGGAAGCCAGACGATCAAGACCTTGGGCCAGCTCTTGAAAGAGGAGAAGGATCCGGATATGCGAACGGACATCGTCGATGCCCTAGGCGAGACGAAGAGCGACGAGGCCATTCCCATCCTTCTGGACACAGCCAAGACCGACGCCGAGATCCAAGTCAGGACCGCGGCCGTTGCGGCCTTGGGTGAAATCGGGACGCCCAAGGCGCGCGAAGCGCTTATGGAAATCCTTAAAAAAAAGGGCGAAGTCGGAGAAGTTCGCTGAAGAGCGGGCTATGGCCAGCATCAAGAAGGTCTTTGCCCTAATCCTGGCTATGGGCCTGGTCGAGGGAATGACAGTGCGCTTTGCCGCCGGCCAGGTGATCCATCATCCCCGGCCGAACAGCCCTTTGGTTGAGCGCGCTGACTGGGCTTTTCAAGAGGCCGGAAAAGCCCAATTTGGGAAAGGTTTCTGGGTCGGGTTCAGCATCCGGAGACTGATGGGCGAACACTCCGTCATAGGTTCCCATTTTAGCGGATCGTATGATCGTAAGCTTCCTCTTGAAGAGCTTATCTATGGCAAGAAGACGGCCGCCGAGAAAAAGATTTCCGGTGAACAAGCGGTCAGGGAGGCCGCCGAAAAAGCTTTGACCTCCGCCGAGCGAGGCAAGCCGGAACGAACGGTCGTCAAGGACATCGCGATCCTGATGAAATTTGCTTCAGCCGCGGCGCGGCAGCCGGAGATGGTGACGATCAGCAACCTTTCGCTTTCGGCTTCTCTCGAGAGTCTGCCCTTGCTCTGGCTTGGTCCTGCGGAGGATGAGGATAGCCTTTCCCTGCTCAAAGAATATTATGAAAAGGCGGCGTCCGATAGGACGAAGGAAGACCTGCTTCAGGCCGTCGCTCTCCACCGGAACGCGGCGCTCGTTGTTCCTTTCCTGGAGAGGATTCTGAAAGGCCGAGAACCCGTGAAAATCCGGGCCGATGCGGCCGCCTATTTGGGAGAGCAGAACGACGGGCGAGCCCTGGAGATCTTGACCAGGACCATCCGGACGGATGCTTCGCTCGAGGTCAGAAAAAATGCGGTCTGGGGATTGACGGAAATGGAGCTTCCGGCAGCCGTCGATGCCCTGATTGATTTCGCCCGGAATTACTCCGAGAAGGATATCCGGAATGAAGCCGTCCAGGGACTCGCTGAGAAAGCCACAAAACAAGCCGTGAGGACTTTAGAGCAGATCGTATTCAACGATAAAGAGACCGAGGTGCAAACGCAGGCCGTCCATGCCCTCGCCGACCTGCCCTCCAAAGAAGGGCTTCCCTATCTCATTCGTGTCGCCAAAACCCACACGAATCCGGAGGTCCGCAAAGCGGCTATATATTCTCTGGGCGACATGAATGATCCGGCCGCCATCCAGGCCCTGGTCGATATCGTGAAAGGAAAGTTATAGTTTCTGGGGTCAAACCTACTCATTACGCAGTCTTCCCTGGAGAATTATGCGTAACGAGTAGGTTTGACCCCTTTCATTCGGAGCGCGAAAGCTCTGTCTTTTTTGTTGAACAAGATCAGTCATTGGTGCTACCATTTCACTGATTGGAAGCATCGACGAACATGATCAAGCTTGCCCGTTGCGGCCTTTTCTTGACGGCCGTCCTGGCCGCGGCCGGTTTGGCTTTCGGGCGGCCGGCCGCCGCG
>JAPKZH010000569.1 GCA_026393905.1 Candidatus Aminicenantota bacterium | reverse complement strand
CCCCTCATCGAGGGCATGTCGGACCGGCCTTTGATCAGGAAGGGCGTTAGCTTATCCCCGTTTTTATTGAAGACCTGGATGACGAGGATGACTGTCCCCATTTTGGGCTTTTCGCTGAATTTATAGGTGAAATAGAGCTCCTTGTTGATCCAGCATTTCTTCCCCGAGCCCGGGAGCGGCTTGTAGACGATCTCCTCTTTGACCGCGCCGGCCTTGCCGGATGGCGGACGCCGCGGGCCGCCATCGGAGAGCGCTGCAAAACTCCAGGCCGCCGCGAGCAGGACGGGAAATCCCAGGAAGAGAAACCTGGATATCATGAATTTTTGACTCATAGAATGCTCCTGTTGAACCCAAAATTACACTAATCTTATGTAAATAATAGTATATGCTCTTATCACCATTCTGTCAAACCGGGAGGACCGATTCAAGAAGGCCAATCCATGCTTATGGATCTCCTCTCTGATAGAGCCTCCCGGGCGAATGCAAGACCGCCCGCCCGGGCGAAAAGGATTAGTGTTTGTGGGAGGCCGGTTTCCAGCCTTTCAGGGCGGCCGGCTTTTCATAGGGGATCTTGGAGATGATTTCGTCGACCGTGGTGATGCCGTCATCGATTTTCGACCAGGCATCTTCAAAGAGGGTGACCATGCCGGCGCTGCGGGCCGCGCTCCAGAGCTCTTCTTCCGAGCCGCCTCGAGCGATCAGCCTCTTGAGCTCCTGGCTCAGGACAAGAAACTCGTAAACGCCGACGCGCCCTTTGAAGCCCGTGTATTTGCAATCTCGGCAGCCGCGGCCTTTGAAGAACTTCTTGATCTTCGGGACCTCCAGCTCCAGGATGATCTCCGGCGGGATCATCTCCACTTTGCAATTTTCGCAGATCCTGCGGACGAGCCGTTGGGCCAGGATGCCCGTGATGGACGAGGCCACGAGATACGGTTCGAGCCCGATGTCGATGAGCCTGGTGATCGTGGCGATCGTGTTATTGGTATGGACCGTGCTCAGGACGAGATGGCCGGTCAGGGCCGCCCGCGTGGCGATCTCCGCCGTGTCGAGGTCCCGGATCTCGCCGACTAGGATCGTGTCGGGGTCCTGCCTGAGAACATGGCGCAGGACGGTGGGAAACGTCAGGCCGACGGCTTCGTTGATGCCGACCTGGGTCGTGCCGTGGACCCGGTATTCCACCGGGTCTTCGATGGTGATGATGTTTTTCGTCTCGGACTGCAGCTGCTGCAACACGGCATAGAGCGTCGTCGTCTTGCCGCTTCCCGTCGGGCCGGTGACGAGGATCATGCCCTGAGGCTGGCTGATCAAGGTCAGCAGGATCTTGAGCGTGTTCTCGGGGATGCCGAGCTTGCTGAGGGCGACGAGCCCCGTTGTGTGGTCGAGCAGCCTGAGGACGACCTTTTCTCCATACACCGAGGGGAGCGTCGAAATCCGGATGTCGATGTCCTTCCCCTCGAGCCGGAGCAAGGTCCGCCCGTCCTGGGGAAGCCTTCTGTTGGTGATATCCAGGTCGGAGATGACCTTGATCCGAGTGACCACGAATTCATGGATGTGGAGGGGGTATTTGAGCATGTTCTTGAGCTCGCCGTCGACCCGATAGCGGACCCGGATGTCCTTTTCCCCCGGCTCGATGTGAATGTCGCTGGCCCTGGCTTTGGCGGCATCGACCAGGATCATGGTCACGAGCTTGACGATGATGGGCGCCTCGCTCAGCTTGTCGACGGTCTGGATGTTGATCTTTTCCTCTTCGACCTTTTCCGATTCCTGGCCCCTGAAAAATTCGACTTTTTCCTGGATGGGGATTTCCCGGATCAGGTCCAGGAGGTTTTCGGGGGAGGTGTAATATTTCTCGATGGCGTTCCGGATGCAGTTTTCAGAGGCGACGACGACCTGGATCCTCCGGCCGGTGATGAAAGCGATGTCGTCCACCGTCTGCCAGTCGAGAGGGTAGGCCATGGCCACGACGAGCTTTTTATCCAGGAGCTCAACGGGAAGCACGATCTTCGTCTCGGCGATCTCTTTCGGGATGAGCGCCAGCAGCTCTTTGGTAAGCTCGTACCTGTTGCAGTCGACAAGGGGGATGGAGAATTGTCTGGAGATGGCTTCCGCGACTTGGTCCTCGTTGACGTAGCCGAGCTCGATCAGGATTTTCCCCAGGGGCTTGTCCTTGGTCGACTGGAGGATGAGGGCGTTTTCCAGCTGGCTGGGGCTAATGAGCCCGACCTCCATCAGGACTTCGCCCAGTTTCTTTCGTTTGGCCATGGTTCACCTTTCACTCATAGAGATAGGACGCCGCCCCATCTCATTTTTCTCGATGTCCTTAGCTGGCCCGCTGTTCCAGCAAAAAATTAAAGGATTTTATACCATAGGGGCGGGTCCTGGTCAATGCAGGCGAGGCCCAATATGGGAGGGAAAACAGATCGTTTGCCCCCGATGCCGTGTATTTATATAATAAGCGAAAGGATTCTGGATGACCTGGAATCAAGTTTACGATCCGGTGGGCCTTTGGGCCTTCTCGACGCTGCTGGCTACGCTCCCTATTTTTATTTTGCTCGGGACGCTGGCCTTTCTTCACCTCAAAGCCCACTGGGCGGCCCTGCTTGGCCTGGCGGCGGCGCTGCTCGTCGCCATATTTGTCTTCGGCATGCCGGCCGGAAAAGGCCTGGCCGTGGCGGCGTACGGCGCGGCCTACGGCCTCTTTCCCATCGGCTGGATCATCCTCAACGTGATCTTTCTTTACACCCTGGCCAATGAAAAGGGATATTTCAAGGTCCTCCAGGAAAGCTTGACGGGAATTTCTCAAGACCGGCGGCTGCAGCTTCTCTTGATCGCTTTTTCCTTCGGCGCTTTCTTCGAAGGGGCGGCCGGTTTCGGGACGCCGGTGGCCGTGACGGCGGCCATCCTTATCGGCCTAGGATTCAGCCCGCTCGCCGCGTCCGGGCTGTCTTTGATCGCCAATACCGCGCCTGTGGCCTTCGGCGCGCTGGGCACTCCGATCATTGCTCTCGCGGGCGTCACCGGGTTGGACATCCGCGACTTAAGCGCCATGATCGGCCGCCAGCTGCCCTTTTTCTCGATCATCGTTCCCTTCTGGCTTGTCTGGGCCTTTGCCGGCTTCGGAGGCATGCTCGAAGTCTGGCCGGCCTTGCTAGTGGCTGGCGCCTTCTTTGCCGTCCCCCAATTTTTGGTTTCGAACCTCCACGGGCCCTGGCTCGTCGATGTCATTGCCGCGGTCGTTTCGATCCTAGCGCTCCTTGTCTTTCTTCGCTTTTGGCACCCCCGGAAGATCTGGGGGCTGAACGGCTACGAAGAGGGGAGAGAAGCCCGCAAGGCTCACGGCTATGGCCGGGCGGAGGTCGTTAGGGCTTGGACACCTTGGCTCGTTCTCAGCGTCCTGGTCTTCATTTGGGGCATCCCTAAAGTCAAGGCCTACCTCGATGGCATCTCCGTTTACAGCATCCCTATTCCCGGAGTGGACAAGCTGATCAGCCGCGTGCCGCCGGTTGTTTTAAAGCCGACACCGGAGCCTGCGGTCTATACGTTCAACTGGCTTTCATTTACAGGAACGGGCATCTTCATCGCAGCCCTCATTTCGGCCGTGATCATGGGATTCAAGCCGCGCGAAACGGCCATGGCCTGGTGGAGGACCCTCAAACGGGTCCGGTTTTCGCTCCTGACCGTGGGCGCCATGCTGGCGCTGGGCTATACGACCCGCTATTCAGGACTGGATGCAACCATGGGCCTGGCCTTTGCCCGGACCGGCGTCCTCTATCCGTTTTTCGGGACGATGCTCGGCTGGCTGGGTGTGGCGTTGACCGGCTCGGATACATCTTCCAACGTTCTCTTCGGCAGCCTGCAGAAAATTTCGGCAGAGCAGATCGGCATCAGCCCGGTCCTGATGGCCTCGGCCAACAGCTCGGGCGGCGTCATGGGCAAGATGATCGATGCCCAGAGCATCGTCGTGGCCAGCACGGCCACCAAGTGGTACGGCCACGAAGGCGAGATCCTCCGCTATGTCTTTTTCCACAGCCTGGCCCTGGCCGCCCTGGTGGGGGTGCTCATCCTGCTCCAGGCCTATGTCTTCCCCTTCACGCGTCTGGTTGTCCGTTGATCCCGGCTTTTTTTCTGTGGGTGAGCCTGATCATGATGAGCTCCAGGAGCATTTGAACCGAGCTCTTAAAAATACGGACTTTGCTCGGGGGAGAATTCCGCCAGCAGACCGGGACCTGCTTGATTTTGTAACCGGACCGGAGGCAGAGATAAAGCGCTTCGACATCAAAGCTGAAACCCTTC
>JAPKZH010000194.1 GCA_026393905.1 Candidatus Aminicenantota bacterium | reverse complement strand
TATCCATTTAATAGATCCTACAGCTCAAACTAAATTTATATCCTTAAGGGGATAATTCGCTTTTCTGCTTCGGTCTGCTTTCTCTCCAATTAAGCTTGGCATCGACAATCCCCATCCTGAAATGACTATATCGCGGCCCGCGAACCCCTGTCAAGATTAACAATGGTAACAAGACGAGGTCAAAACTACTTATTACGCAAGATTCACCAGGGCAAGATGCGTAATGAGTAGGTTTGACCCCAGCGACAGCCAGCGCAGCCGAATTTGACAAATATGGTCAAAATGACTATATTTAAAAGGGAGGGCATTTTTGTGGAAATGAACATTGTTCCGTTGACCTCGGCCAAAGCGAGATTTTCTGAGCTCATCAATCGTCTTATTTATCAGAAGGCGATGATCACGATCACAAAAAGAGGCCGTAACGTCGCCGTCCTCCTGCCCTGGGAAGCCTACCAAGAAATGGTCAGGCGACAAAAGGGGAGACTTCTGGACGCGGCCGGGTGCCTGTCCGATTATGACCGGGACATCGCGGATATGGCCCGCCTTGCCGAGGACGCCCGACGGAAAGCGAAAAGCCGAAAATCACCTCTCTGATGTACATCCTGGACACCGACGTTCTGAGCAATCTCGTCCGGAAAACGACGTCGCCCGTTCTCCGTCAAAAACTCGGCGAGGTTTCGCCGGAGTTGATCTTCACCTCGGCCATCACCCTCTCCGAGATCTTCTACGGCGTTTTCCGGTCGCCGCATCGAGAGCGGATTTTGGCCGAGCTGGAAGACAAGGTTTTTCCTTTCGTGTCCGTCTTGTCTTTCGACGAAGATTGTGCCCGGTATTTCGGCGAGATCAAGGCGCGGCTCGACAAGCGCGGCTGGAGCCGCAGTGATTTGGATTTATGTGTCGCGGCTATCGCCGTTCGCCACCGGTTCGTCCTGGTTACCGGAAATGTCCGCCATTTCCAGGGCATCCCCGGACTGAAAGTCGAAAACTGGCTTTCCGATTAGGGATAGCCGGGGTCAAACCTACTCGTTACGCACAATTCTGCAGGGGAAGATGCGTAATGAGTAGGTTTGACCCCAATAATTGGCCTGACTGCTCTTACATCCTCGTCTTGAACCTGATGACGACTGGGACGAGCGGGTTGCCCTGGTCGTCCTGCATGACCAAAAATCCCTCGCCGTTGAGGCCCAACTGGTACTCCTTACCCGGCTCGAGCGCCACAGGAATAGTCAGCACGGTCCGGTTCGCGTCATAAGCGGCCTTGCCGGGCATCTTCGGGAACTTGTTTTGATCGAAGCTCATCACGGCCATGTTGCCCGCCTTCATCGGCCGGTCGAAAGTGACGACGACGGCCTTAAGGCCCGGGTCGACGTCCTGTGCACCATTGGCAGGGATCATCGCCACGATCTTGGGCGACTTCTCCTTGAGCGCCTCCATCTGCTTCCGTTTCTCCTCTACCAGGAACGCGACTTCCTGGGCCACGCGGCGGCTGTAGCCGTCAAAAAAGGCGGCGATCTTGGGAAAGAACGCATCGAGAGATTTGTATGAGTCTCGCTGTTTTTCGTATTCGGCGAGGAGGTCGGCCAATTCTCCCGTCCAGAGGAAGCGCCTATCGCGGTTGTATTTGACCTCCTGGGCCGCCGCCTCCGGGCCGTTTATGGCCAGCGCATAGCGGACGCAGCAGGCGCGGACGAGCGATTCGTACATCATCGTCAGCCATCCGCCATAAGCCTGCCGCTTCATTTCCTCCGCGACCAAGGGGAAGATCTTCTCCCCCGCTGACTCGAGTTCGGTCTTGTGCTTGTCGACCAGAGGGTTCGTGTACGAATGGCAGAACTCGTGGGCAATGGTGGAGAGAATCCATTTGTCGAACTTAGGCTGTCCGTTCTCGTCCATGGTCCAGACACCCAGGATCGAGTAGATCTCCTCCGCGCCGTCATTGAGCCGGGCGCTTGCTCCATAGCTCGCGCCGCCGTTGAGCATCCCGAGGGCGATGACGAAGTCCGCTCCAGGCCGGCTGCCGAAGAAGCCGTCGAAC
>JAPKZH010000607.1 GCA_026393905.1 Candidatus Aminicenantota bacterium | reverse complement strand
GAGTCCTCGACCTGGCCGCCCTGGAATTTATCGGCATAGAAGCCTTTTTCCACGGACTTGATGATCTCTTCGGGATCGTATTCTCCCTTGTCGATGTAGGTATTGGCCATCCGAGGAATCGGTATATCGGTGAAATCCTGTCGCCGGCCATGGCCCGTCAGCGGCATGTTCATGATCCCCGAAGAAAGCTTGTCCTGGAGCAAGCCGGTGATGGTGCCTTTTTCGATGAGAAGCGTTTTCCGAGGAGGCGTCCCTTCGTCATCGATATTATAAGAGCCGCGGAAGGCGGGGATCGTCGGATCGTCATAGATCGTGACCTGGGAAGACCCCACTTTTTTGCCGAACTTGTCCCAGAAAATGGACGTTTTCTTTCTGTGAAAATCCGCCTCTAGAAGATGGCCCGTCGCCTCATGGATGAGGACGCCGGCATGGCCTGGAGACAGGACGACGGGCATTTCTCCGGCCGGAGCGTCCCGGGCATCGAGAAGCGTGACCGCTTCCCGGGCCGCCTCTTTTCCGATCTCGGCCGGCCCCAGCGCCGTAGAGAAGTATTCCAAGCCCACTCTGCCTCCTCCGCCGGAGAAGCCGAACTCTCTCAGTTTCCCTTTTTCGGCTATGGCCACGCAGGTCAGCTTTAACAGGGGCCGGGCGTCGGAGACAAGGAGTCCCTCCGAGTTGGCGATCGTCACGTATTGGATCTGGCTCTGAAAGGCGGCTTTGACTTTTTTGACGGAAGGATGGAAATGTTGACAGGCCGCGTAAGATTCCTTGACCAGGTCGATCCTGGTTTCAAGAGGAACCTGGTGGGGGACAACCTCCATGCGATAATAATTGTGGTCAAGGGCGGCGGGGCAAAGGTCGGCGACGCGGACCGGGCCTGGCGTAGCGGCGATGGCGGAGGCCGAGAGAGCGGCCTTTTTCATCTTGTCAAAGGATAAGTCATTGGTGTAGGCGTATCCCGTTTTTTCTCCCGAGAGAACGCGTATTCCCATTCCCAAATCGATGCTCTCGGCCGTTTCTTTAATGATATCTTCTTCCATGTTGATGAAATTGTAGGCGCGATATTCGAGGAAGATCTCTGCAAACTCGCCGCCGCTGGACAGGGCAATCTCCAGGATGTTATGGAGGTCCTTGCGGGAAACTTGGAAATGGTCTTCGAAGACGATGGGTTGAAATGGCTTCGCCGGACTCATCTTGGTCGGAATCCTTGTCGTCCTCGCCGATAAATTCTGGCATAAAAATGGCCAGGAAGCAAACGGCTGATCAAGGGGCGGGAATTCATCGGTTTCTTTTCATGTGGGGAACGGCCAGAATCAAGATGCTCAGGAAGCCCAAGCTGTATTCGAAGAGATTCGTGATCAGGTGGACGCCGATGCCGGACAGGATGGCCAGGCCCGCTTCGAAATTCATCAGTCGGAAAGCGACGGCCCAGGCGGATTCCCAAGTCCCGAAGTCGGCCAATCCTTTGACCGGGAGAGCCGAAGTCATCTCCGCGCCGGTGATCCCGAGGATCGTTTTCCAGAAGCTCAAGTCTTTCATAAGGAAGCCGTGGCTTCTGAGGAGGGCGAAAAGCAGAAAATAAAGGGAGACATATTTGCCGAGGCGGATGAGGAGCGACAGCAGGAACAGCGGGACATAGATTTTTTTGGCCTTGATCTCGGCCAGGCTGTCCAGGATCATCTCGAGCTTGGCAATCGAGTGCCGGGCCTTTTTCTTTTGGCCGGCCTTCAAAATTTTGAGAAGAGATCGGTAGAGGTTCAGGACGGCTCGGAAAATCGGGATGATCTGCCAGAGGATGACCAAGATGATGATGAAGAAAAAAAACGACAGGAGAAGGAGGCCCGGCATGGAAACCGCCGAGGCGCCCAAGCCGACAATGAAGATCGCCAAGGCCAGAAAAGGGCTCAGGGTCAAGAAGTCCAGGACAAAAGCCACGACAAATGTCGAGGCGGCGCTTTCGAAGGAGAATTCCAGCCTCTTGTTCAGGACATAGATATAGGAGAGCGACCCGATCCGGGCCGGCAGCAGGTCATCGAAGCAGTTGCGGATGAAGGTGACCAGGAACATGTTCCTCCTGATCATTCTGGAAGAAGCCGGCGGCTTTTTTGTCGAAACAGAAAATACACGTGGGGAGAGATAAAGTCAACTTGGAGGGGAAGACCCCTTCCAACGGGCGTCGAACTTCGTCCGACGCTCTGCCTCCCCTTCTCGGCGGGGCATGAAACCCCGCCCTGCGACCAAGGGGACGGCTCCCCCTTGGAACCCTCTACGAGCGGCTCGCCGTGGCAAGCCACGGGGACCCGCTCGTCAATTTGGAGGGGGAATCCGCTCGCCGTCCCGTCGGGACATGGAAGATCGGATGCATCCAATTATGTGATTTCAAAGAGGCCTTACCATCGCCCCCCGCCCCCTTGGGAACCAGTCCCCTCGGATACTCTTGGAGGGAAACCCTTATTCCGGGTTTCCCTCCAACGGTCGCTTCGCTCTCTGCCTCCTTTCCAAGGAGCATTTGGCGATGAATTCATGGGAGGATGCTCCTTGGAGGGGTGGCAGGGCGGGCGGGTATTCCCGCCGCCCGTTGGAGGGGGAACCTGCAAAAGGGTCCTCCTCCAAGAGTGTCCGGGGCCCCCCTCCGCTAGGGGGACCTCAGGGGCGATGCTAACGCCTCCTTGAAATCCCCCTAACGGATGCATACAAGAGGATTATAGGAATTGTCTGCAGACGATAAACATGATATTCTAAAAAAAAATCGATGAAATTCCTGATGATCTCTCAACTCTTTTTATCAAGGAGGGGCCCATGGCTTCGATGGTTCAGTCTAAAGCGTTTTTCCTCGTCTGCCTTTTTATTTTTTGCTTAACGATAGCAAAAAGCTCAAGCGCGGCCGACGGGCCGCAGGCGCCGGCCAGCCTGAGGTGCGAGTATCTCACAGATCCCGTCGGGATCGATGTCAAACAGCCGCGCTTTTTCTGGGTGCTCGAGCATTCACAAAGAGGGCAGAAGCAATCGGCGTATCAGATCCTTGTTTCCGCGCAGCCTGCTTGTGACAAGCCTGATCTGTGGGACAGCGGCAAGGTGAATTCTTCGGAGTCCGTTCAAATCGTTTATCAAGGAAAACCTCTGGCCGGCGGCCGGAGCTATTTCTGGAAAGTCCGCTATTGGGACCAAGATGGAAAGGGGGGGCCTTACAGTGAAGTAGCCGGCTTTGAGACGGGGCTTTTTTCCAGGGATGACTGGAAAGGGGCGTGGATCGGCGGCGCCAACCAGCTGCGCAAAGAATTTCCGGTGAACGGCCGCGTCGCGCGCTCCCGCGCCTACATCTGCGGCCTGGGCTACTACGAGCTCCGTCTGAACGGGAGAAAAGTCGGCTCCAATGTTCTCGACCCTGCTTGGACGACATATGATAAGCGAGTTCTTTACGTCGCCTATGACGTGACCAATATGGTCCAGCCGGGAGCCAATGCCGTTTCCGTTATGCTGGGCAAGGGATGGTATAAATCGACGGCTCTTCTTTTCCAGATGAACATCGAGCTGGCCGACGGCGAGACCCTGGCGATTAGCAGCGACGGCTCATGGAGATCGAAGAACGGCCCGATCGTCGAAGACAGCATCTATAACGGCGAAGTCTATGATGCCCGGCTGGAGACGGCGGGGTGGGACCGACCCGGGTTCGATGAGAAAGCATGGAAGCCGGCGGATGCGGTTCCTGCTCCAAAGGGCGTCCTATCGGCCCAGATGATGCCTCCGATCCGGGTCGTCGACACGATCGTCCCTCTCAAGATGACCAACCCAAAGCCCGGAGTTTTTGTCTTCGATATGGGCCAGAACTTCAGCGGCTGGGCCAGGATCCGCGTTTCCGGCCCGCGCGATACCGCCGTCAAGATGCGTTTTGCCGAGATGCTGTATGACACCGGAATGTTGAACCAGGAGAACCTGCGCGGGGCCAGGGCCGAGGATGTCTTTATTCTCAAGGGCCGGGGCGAAGAAATGTATGAGCCGCGTTTTACATACCACGGTTTCCGCTATGTCGAGCTGACCGGGTTTCCGGGCGTGCCGACCGCAGAAACCATCCGCGGCCGGGTCGTCCATTCCGGCGTCAAGCAGGTCGGCTCGTTTGCCTGTTCGAAGCCGGTTTTGAACGCTCTCCAGCGCATCATCACCTGGGGGCAAAAAACCAACCTCCACAGCATTCCGACGGACTGCAACCAGCGCGATGAGCGGATGGGGTGGATGGGCGACGCCCAGGGCACGGCCGAGGAGGCCATGATGAATTTCGATATGGCCGCCTTTTACACGAATTTCATCCGCGATATCCGGGACGTCCAGGATGAGGCCGGGACGATCACGGATACCGTCCCCCACATCTGGGGAAGTCGGCCGGCCGATCCGGCCTGGGGGACAGCCTATCCTCTGCTCTGCTGGTACATGTACCAGTACTACGGCGATAGGCGCATCCTCCAAGAGCATTACGATGGCCTTAAAAAATACGTAGAGTTCTTACGCTCTAAAACTGAGAATGGGCTGCTCAAGTACAGCTATTACGGGGACTGGGTGGCCGTGGACAAGACTCCGGGAAGCATCGTCTCCTCGTTCTACTATTACTACGATGTGAAGATCCTGGCCGATGTCGCCAAAATCTTAGGAAATGCCAAGGACGCCCAGGTCTACGCGAAGCTGGCCGAGGACATCAAGGCTGCCTTTCACGGCGAATATTTTGACCCGAAGACCAAGAACTACGCCAACGGAACGCAAACCGCCAACACGCTGGCCCTCTTCCTGGACCTGGTGCCCGAGAAGGAAAGGGGAGCGGTCTGGGGAAATCTTTTCGACAATCTTGTTTATCGAAACAATTCTCACCTGACCACGGGGATTATCGGCACCAAGTACATCATGGAGCTTCTGACGCGCAATGATAATTCAGATCTGGCTTACGACATCGCCACCCAAACGACCTATCCCAGCTGGGGATATATGATCGAGAACGGGGCGACAACGCTCTGGGAGCTTTGGCAGCTGCGGCAGGGGCCGTCGATGAATTCGCACAACCATCCGATGTTCGGCAGCGTCGGGGCTTGGCTGTATAAGGCGCTCGCCGGCATCAACCTGGACCCCAATGCCGTCGGTTTTGAGAAGATCCGGATCGCGCCCCAAATGGTCCGCGATCTTTTTTACGCTTCCGGTTCAGTTGACACACTGCGGGGACGGGTGCTTTCCTCCTGGAAGAGGACCGAAAATAGCGTGTCCCTGGATGCCACAGTTCCGGTCGGGTCCGAGGCCGAGATCATCCTGCCCAAGTTCAACCTGAAGAACATCGTCGTCAAGGAGAACGGGAAGACCCTCTGGGCCCAAAATAAACTGGCGCCCGGCATTCCAGGCATCCTGAATGTCACCGAATCCGCCCGGGCCGTCATTCTCAAAGTCGGATCAGGCCGCTATTCGTTCGACCTCAGCGGAGAATAATTATAATATCAATTTCCGACCTGAAGGTTGACCCGCTTTTTCGCCGTCCCTCCGAACTTGGAGCTCACTTCGAATTCGATCCAGCCGCTTCCGCCGTCCATTTTCACCAGATAGGCGAATTTTTGGGAGGACTTGCCGGCCAGACGGAATTCGGCGGTTTTCCCCTTGGGCGTCTGCATCCGGTCGGTGGGATTCGTCGGATCGAGGATGGTCTGCCCTTCAGGGACCTCGAGCTGTTTCACATTGCCCGATGTGTCGATCGTCAGCTTGTCCTTGACGTCCCGTCTCATTTGAACGGTCCGGTCCGAACTCGTCGGATAGAGGCTGCCGTTTTTGACCGACACTTCTACCCACAGCAGGTTGTCCGTGGCCGGTCTGACCTCAACCCTGTCGATCTCGACCTTTGGGAATTGGCTGGCGCTATACAGGATGAATTGCGTATTCCGCAGGGCTTCCTCTTCCATATATCTCGCCGGCGGTGTCCGGCTGATATGCTTCTTGGCCGTGCCGCCGAGCCAGACTTCGCCCAGGTCCGGGTGCTTAACCTTGTGGGGATTGATCCAGCCTTCGCCGCCGAGCTCGATGTCGATCCATTTCATCATTTCCTGGTCCGAAACGCGGCCGTCCTTATTTTCGTCAGCCTCGGTTGTCGGCGAGCCCCACAGCTCAATCAGGTAGGCGTATGCGCCGAGCATATAATAGGAGGACGCCTGGGCCTGTCCGACCAATCCGCTCATCGTCGGCCGGTAGTCCTTCAGGATTCTCGCGCCCATGGTCACGATCTCGGTCAGGGCATCCATGTCTCCCTGGTAGTTGCGGTCGACAATCCGATCGAACAGCTGGGCGTACTGGTTGGTCTTCCGCATCTCTTCAAGACGACGGGCGTTCTGTTCCTGGACCTGGCGCTGTTGCTCGGGCGTCAGGGTTGCTCCGCGCGCGGCCGGAGGCGCCGAGAACATGATCAGCCTGCCGGTATTGTGAAAATGGAATGAACCGAAGATATTCGGTTGGCCGAGCCAGAATTCCATCACGTTGCGCGTCTCGCTCTCGCTCAGGGGATACGGGTAGCCGTTCCGGAGGTTCCAATCATAGGGGAAGTTGCGGTTCGGATCGGGCCCTCCAAGATCATCCTCGTTGATCCTCCCGTCGCCGTCGTTGTCGAACCCTTCACTGCCGATCCGGCGGAACCTCAGCGCTTCTTCCCTCGGATCTTCGACCTGAACGAACCGCCTCTTGTCCGGCGAAAGCTTGAAATCGCCGGCCGGATCTTCGACATACATCGTCGAAAGCTCACCGTCGCCGTCGATATCTTCGGTCGGGTCTTCATCAAAAAGCCCGTCGCCATCGTCATCCATGGGCCGGAACGGTTCGCGAGGGTTGTTGGCGGTGTTGGGGTAGCGGACATAAGAATCGTTGGCGTCCACGTTCAAACCGGGCAGAATATAAAACGTGGTGCGATTGACGAGTTCGTAAATGTAAGGGTCGTAATCATAGCGTGTCAGCAGATACCAGGCGCAATAGAGCGAGCAGGTAATGCCGTTGACCTCGTTGCCGTGGATGGCGCCGTCCACCCACATGGCCGGCTTGGTTTCCGGCTTGCCGGTCGATTTGGCGGTGATGGTCAGCAGGAACTGGTCGCGGCCTTGCCGGCTTTTGCCGATGGTCTGGATGTCGGCCAGGCTAGCGTATTTCTTCTGCAGGTCATGGATGATCTTGGTCCACTCGTCATAGGTGTAGTAATGTTTCCAGGAGATGGGAAAATCGAGCTCGCCGTGATAGCCGCCCGGGGATTTTTGGACTTTGGATTGGCCGGACGTATGGGCCGGCAGAAGGACAAGGCTGAAGAGGACGAGGCAGGCCATGGCTAGAAGAGCCGTGGTTTTCATTGATTTCCGGATGATTTTGGTTGTCTTCATGACGGTCTCCTTCATCAGCGGACCGCGAGTTCCCTGACCACGGTCCCGCCCTTCTGCGATGTTGCCACGATCTTGAGCGGCGCGTCGCCCTGGACGGCGACCAGCCATTTGACTTCGCGCTTGGGACCTGTCTGCTGGGGCTGTTGCTGCCCGCCTCGCATGCCCATGCCACGCTGGCCCATGGGCATGCCCGGTATCCCGGGCGGCATCTGGGGCGTTACCGTGACCGGAGAGCCGGGCCCGCCGGGCCCTCCCCGCTGACCACCGAGGGCGGGGCCCGTCTCTTGACCGGGGATCTTCATCTGCCCATCGAGCACGCCCAACCTCTGCCACGGGGAACCCTGGAGGAACTCCGTCTTGCCCCGGTCGCCTATGAGCCAGACCACGTCATCCCGGTTTCCGTTTAGCTGAGAGCCCCTCGCCACTTGGGTGGCCAACTTGCCCTTGTTTTCGATCGTGGCCGTGACTTCGACGATTTTATATTTGCCTTTCCCGCCGCCCTTCTTGATCGTGACCTGATCGCCTTGGACTACGGCTTTCGCTTCATAGGCGTTGTCCGTCGAGTAGAGGACCTTGGCCTTGGCATCCGTGATGGCGATCTCGGGCAGCAGCCCGGCCCGGAACAGCTCAAACTGCCAGTGGTTCTCACAGACATATTTAAGCGGATCGCCGGGAAGGGCGTTGCTTCTGTATTTCGGGATCCAGCCTCCGACCTCGCCTTCCCCGAGCGAGGCATGTTTGTAGGGTTTCCAGTTGACAAACAGCTTGCCGCCGTACTTTTCGTCGTTGTATTTGAGCAAGGAGCGCTCCTGCTCATTACGCCCGCCCGGCGCCTGGGAGTCGATCTTAGGAAATCCCGGGATATCGGCGCCGGGATTCCAGAGCTCCGTTGTCACGGCGAAGGCGCCGTATTGCTGATACCACCAATCGATGACCATGCCGTACCCGTAACGCTGGTCGCGCTCTTCGCTATAGCCCATGATCCAGCCGCGGGGCATCTCATAGCCGCGTTCGAAGGCGTATTTGTTGCGGGATGCGCCGCGGAGCTTGGCCTTGAATTCGGCCATCCGGTCGGGATTTTGCCAAGCTTCGGGGACTTTCTCGCCGATGATCTCGAGATATTTTTTGCCCAGGACGAGGTCATAGACGGCGACGTCCTTGGCGGCCATGGTCGTATCGGGGCCGACTCCGGGCGGCCGGTAGGTGAACCCGCCCGACGTGTGGAAATTCTGGACCATCAAGATATTGCGGTGATTGACGGCGAATTCGACCAGGGCATGCGCTTCGGGAGCGGATGTCGGATAGCTGCCCGTGCCTCCCGGCATTCCTTCCTCCGTCCACCAGCCTTCGGGGAAATTGCGGTTGACATCGATGCTGGTCGTCGGGCCGGTCTCCTGGTCTCTCGGGCGCATTGTGTCGGCGGCGCTCCGGCCTTCGGTGACAACGGAATAGCGTTGTTTGGCCGTCTGTTCGTTCGGACCGAGCCGGACCATGAGGCGCGGGTCCTTATCGTCGATCACGGAAGCACCCTTCGGGTCTTTATAGCGAAACTGGGTGATGTGCCCGTCGCCGTTGAGGTCGCGCGGGCTGTCCTTGGCCGCCCCCAGGTCCCAATTCCCACGCTGGGAGATCTCTCGCTCGACGCTGTTGAAGACGCCGTCCGGGTTTACGACGGGGCAGACATAGATGACTTTGTTGTCGAGGAGGTTGGTGATCTCCAGGTTCGAGCCGTAGCCGCTGAGAAGCTTATCGATGATATAGAGGCAGACCTCGACGCCGGTATATTCATTGCCGTGGAGGCCGCCGTCGATCCACTGGCCGGGCTTGCCGTCATAGGACTTGAGGTGGAACGCCTCTTTGATTTCCGCATTCCGCGGATGTCGGATTTCGACGTGACGGTCGACGGTCGTCCCGGTCTTTGTGTTGGTGATGGTGAGCACATAGATCGGCCGGCCGAGGTTGCTCTTGCCGATTTCCTGGAGCTCGGTGAGGTTCGGATAAGCCGCGGCGATGTCTTTGAGGTATTTCACGGCGCCCGTATAGCCGTGGTAATCATTGAAGCTGATCGGGACTTTTTGCGCCTCGCCTGCGGTCACCGTAAAAACAAAACACAGGCTGAGCGCGCATAAAAGAGCACCGCTCTTCCTTAAACTATCTTTCATAACTCCCTCCTTCCAAGGAAACATATTTTTGCTTATATCATAGGAAACTGGCGAAGCGCAATTCGGACTTTATTCGATGACGATCTTCTGGGTGAGGGGACGGACTTTAAGGCAGGCTGTGCCGATCAGGAGAAAAAATAGGAATTTCAGCCTGTTCCGCATACCTCACGTCTTTGACGACTTTTTCTTCCGGGTGGCCCGGAGCGTGGCAAAGATGAACCAGGCGATGGAAGCAAAAAGGAATCCGGATTTGAACCTGTCGGCTTCGATCCTTCCCAGAAAATGGAGGATCGGGAAGACCAGGCAAAGGGCAAGGCTGGCGATGGCTAGGGTTCCAAACAGGATGCGCTGCATACTGATACTCCCTTAATTTTTATTCTTTTTCAAAGCTTGAAGAAGGACATAGGCGACAAGGGCGATCAAGTAGCCGGGCAGCCAACGAAAATAGAGATGAATGGGCAGAAAGAAGCAGAGGACCAGCGTCCCAAACCAGACAGCCAAAGCCCTCCAGTTGATCATCCACTGATATTTTTCGGCTCGGTACTGCTCGATTCCTAACAGCGGCAGGACCCAGTGCTCGGCAAAGACGATGGCGCCGATGGGCATCAAGACCAACCCGTAAATCGCGACGTAATCCAACAGCTTCATGAAAACGATCGGGAAACAGGAGATGATGGTCGTCAGCGTGCCCGCCGCCAGGGTGATTTTCCATCGCGGCCAATTCGGTGTGATGACCTGCAAAGCCAGCCCGGCCCGGTAGAGTGTGGGGTTGGCGGTCGTCCAGCCCGCGAACAGGACGCCGACGACTCCGGCGAAGCCCGCCGCTTCGAAGGCCATCAGGCCCGGATTCATCTCGCGGCCCACGGCCGCGACCATGATCCCGGAGCAGATCCAGGCCAGCATATGGCCCGGATACATCCCGAAGGCGGAAAACAGGCCGTATGTCCATTTTTTCGCATAGCGGAATAGGGCCAGGTCCGAGAGCCCGACATGCATGGCCAGGTTGCAGAACCAGGCGAAGAACAAGATATGCCAAAAGCTGAGCTTGTCCTGGCCTGCGGCCGCGATCCCGTTCCAGACCTTGGTCGCGGCGACCTCCCAGAAATTGTCGAAGTTGGCATGGACGCCCAATTTTGGCAGCATCGCCAAGGCGCCGGCCAGGAAAACGACAAAGATCCAGGGCGAACAGACCTGGGCGAATTTGCTCAGCTTTTCAAAGCCCAAAATGGCCAGGGCTGTAAAAGCCGCGCCAAGGGCGAAGGTGATGAAAACCCAGCCCCAACTCGTGGGAAATACGTCGGAAAGTGAAGGAGTCTCGACCTTAAAGGCCAGGCCGATCGCGGTGGCCGACACGGCGATCATGGCGCCGGCCAGTATGCAATACAAGATGGCGTTGGCGATGTTATAGATGACCGTCAAGCCCGGTCCCGCGATTTTTCGAAGGTACCAGTAAAGGGTGAGCCGCGTCCGGACGGCGATCGGCGCGCAGACAAAAGTCCAGGAGAGCACCGCCAGGAGGTTTCCGAAGAGCAGGCCGAAGACGAGGTCTTTGGCCGTCACCCCATGGAGGACGAAGAAGGCGCCGATGACGAATTCCGTGGCCGCCACGTGCTCGCCGGCAAAAAGCCCGGCGAATTTTCCGCCCGATTGGAGTTTATTTAAAGGGACCGGCTCGCGGTCGAACTCATAGAGCTGGTCCAGGCGAGAGGCCAGCGCCGCGATCTTACCAGCCATGAGCGACCATCCCTTGAAGCCTGTTCATGGGGACCTCCTTCCAGCCTATGCGCTTAATATACACAGAGAAATCGTCGATCACAAGCCCTAATTTTTGGCTTAAGCATCACCATTTTTGTACTTGATTCGGGGGCTTCCTTTAGGGGCCTCAGAGGCGACTGGGGTACCCCTTTGGAATCAGATATTTGCTAAATTCCAGAACTCTCCCTAATTTTGGCTGAGCCAGGAAGCGATGTCGAAATTGAGATCTTTCAGGGAGCCCGATCCTAGATGAAATTTTTCGGACGGTCTAATACAAAAGCAATAAATTAAAGTGACAACGTAGGGGCGGCGCTTAGGCCGCCCTCAAGCCTCCGTCGCGGCGGGGGGACCGGTCGGCTTTTCCGACGGGGGGAACCGACGGGACTGGTTCCCCCGGGCCCGGGGGCTAAGGGCGGCCTATGCGCCGCCCATACATTGTCACTTTATTTATTACATTTGTATTAGTATTGGCCGTCTACGGACTGCATGAAGT
>JAPKZH010000011.1 GCA_026393905.1 Candidatus Aminicenantota bacterium | reverse complement strand
AAAATTCCAATCGAAAACCATACAAAAGCCAATCATGAACGAAGACGCGAAAAAGCTGTTTACTCTCATCGATAAGTTCCCCCTGGTCAAAATCGCCGTCTGGGGCGATTTCATCCTCGACGAATATCTTTACGGGAACACCCGACGGATCTCTCGCGAAGCCCCAGTCATCATCCTTTCCTACCAAAAAAAGGAATTCGCCCTGGGCGGCGCCGGCAATTCGCTGCTCAACCTGAAATCGTTGGGAGTGGAACCCGTTCCGATCGGCGTCATCGGGCCGGATGAATCGGGAAGGGCCATCCAAAGCATCTTAAGAAAGCGCGGCATCTCAACGGAACATCTTCTCGTAGAGAATGGCTACGCCACCCCGTTGAAAACGCGTATCCTGGCCGGCGAAGAGAACACCAAAAAGCAGCAGATTTTAAGGATCGACCGGGAAGGCCATGTTCCTGAAACCGCCGGGCTGAAGCAAAAAATCCTGAGATCGCTCCATAAATCCGGGAAAGCCTACGATGCCCTGATTGTCTCTGACTATCATTACCACACCGTCAAAGAAGATCTTTTCCAGAAAGCGCTGCCATGGTTCAAAGGATCCGGGATACCCGTGACGCTGGATTCCCGCTTCCGTCTTCTCCAGTTCCCGGGAGCGACCGTCGCCACTCCGAACGAGCCTGAAGTCGAAGAGGCTTTGAAATCCCGTATCGACGACGATCCTGCGGCGCTCCGCAAAGCCGGCCGCGACCTCCTCAAAAAACTCCGCTCCCCTGCCCTTTTGATCACCAGGGGATCCCGCGGGATGGCCCTTTTCGAAAAAGGAAAACCGCCGTTCCATCTTCCCATCTTCGGCACGGCCGACATCGTCGATGTCACGGGCGCCGGCGATACGGTCATCAGCGTTTTGACCGCGGCCCTGGCCTGCGGCGCGACCTTCCAGCAGGCCGCCCGCCTTGCCAATTACGCCGGCGGCATCGTGGTCATGAAAAAAGGGACCGCTACCGTCACTCCTCTCGAACTCAAGCAGGCCATCGTCTCAGAAAATTGAAGAAACTCAAAACTCTGTCCCAGCTCCAAAAGATCGTCGGGAGCGAAAGAAACAAAGAAAAAACGATCGTCCTGGCCAACGGCTGTTTTGACCTGATCCATACCGGCCACATCCGCTATCTGAGAGAGGCAAAAAAACGCGGGGATATCCTGGTCGTAGCGCTCAATAGCGATTCCTCGGTCCGAAAGCTCAAGGGCAAAGGACGGCCGATCCTTCCGGAGTGGGAGCGGGCGGAAATCTTGGCGGCCTTTTCCGACGTGGATTATCTTCTCATCTTCGACGAGCCGAACGTGGAAAAAATCCTGCTCGCCCTGAAAGTGGATGTTCACGCCAAAGGCTCGGATTACACAAAAAAGTCCGTCCCTGAAAGAGAGACCGTCCTGGGATACGGCGGAAAAATCTCCATTGCCGGCGGGCCAAAAATCCGATCCACCTCCGAGGTCATTCCGCGCATCCTCCTAAAAATGAAAAAACAAAGCAAGGCGGCCGTCCGGGTAGCCCATGGATAATTTCCTCATCATCCGGCTCAGCTCTCTGGGCGATATCATTCATACGCTTCCCGCGTTCGCCGCCCTGCGCAGAAATTTTCCCGGGGCAAAAATTGCCTGGGCCGTCGAGCCGAAAGGAAAGGACATCCTCGATTTTGTACCGGGCTTGAACGAGATCATCGTTGTCGGAAGCGACGGGTGGCGGAAAAAGCTTAAAAACAAGGACCAGACCGCTCTTGATTTCCAGGGATTGATCAAATCCGGGCTCATCGCCTTTCGCAGCCGGGCGCGAAAAAGGATTGGGTTCGACCGCAAGAACCTGAAAGAGCCTCTGGCTTCGCTATTTTACACGGACAGGATCGGCGAATTCCCTGAAACGGACCATGTCATCCGCAAGAACTTGGCCCTTTTGACGCTCCTCGGCATCCGGGAAGGCCAAATCGATTTTCCCCTCGTCGTGCCCGAGGAGCTTCGAAGCTCGATCAGAGAGATCATCATCCGGTCCGGCTATCGCAGCGATAAAAAACTGGCGCTCTTCAATGTCGGGGCGGCCTGGGAAACCAAACGTTGGAATCCGGAGAAGTGGATCGAGGTCCTCAAAGACTTGAAAAACGAGCCTATCTTTCCAATGCTCCTCTGGGGCACGAAGCCGGAGAAAGAGCTGGCCCTGACCGTGAGCGAGCAAACCGGCATTCCCCTCGTCCCCTTCCTCAAGGCCAAAGAGATTCTGGCATTGATCAAAGAGGCCGCGCTTCTCGTCAGCGGCGACACATTTGCCCTGCACGCGGCCTGTGCCTTCAACGTGCCGGTGGTCGGAATTTTCGGCCCGACGAATCCGGCGAGAAACGGGCCTTTCCGCGGCCGGGACAAAGTCGCCTATCATGAGTTGTCGTGCAGCCTGTGCTATCAAAGGACCTGCCGCTCGATGGAATGCTTGGAAAAAATCACTCCCGAGGAAGTGGCCTTTTTGGTCAGACAATCTCTGAGGGCTAATGCCTGAAACCCTATTAAGCCGGACGATTTACCGCTGGCGGGTCCGGTCCAGCCTTTTTCTGGTCCTGCTCATTATTGTACTGGCTAAGCCGACATGGAGTTCCATCCTGATCGGGTTGGGCGTTTGCGCCTTGGGTCTCCTGATCAGGGCCTGGGCGTCGGGTCATATCAAAAAAGAAAAGGAACTGGCCATCACCGGACCGTACCGGTATACCCGGAATCCTCTCTATCTGGGGAACTTTATTCTCGGCCTGAGCGTGGCCATCGGCACCGATTCCTGGTGGTGCGCGCTCATCTTCGCCGCTTATTTTCTTGTTTTTTATCCGCCCGTGATCAAGGAAGAAAGAGAGCGAATGAAACGCCTTTTCCCGGACAAATACGAAGAATACAAGAAAAAAGTTCCCCTTTTTTTCCCGAAACTGAAGCCCCTATTCTCGGCCGGCCCCATCAAGTTCAGCTGGTCGCTCTACAGGAAAAACAGAGAATACCGGGCCCTGTTCGGATCGCTTATTTTCTGGGCCATCCTCGTCGGCAAGATGATGATTTTTCGCTAATTATTTTGAATCCTCGCTTGGAGTCTGTTATATTTTTGATATGCCGACCAAGGAACGCATCGCCAGGGTGACCCGGGTCCTCTCGCTCCGCCAGCCCGACCTCAGGGTAGTCCTCGAAGAAGTCACGAATACCCATAACGCCAACGCCGTGCTCCGGACGTGCGATGCGGCTGGGATCCTTCACATCGATGTCATCGGCTCGAGCGAAGACCCCTTGCCGATCAACAAAGCCATCACGACGCGCGCCGACAAATGGGTCCAAATCCATTTTTATCCGACCACCCGGGATTGTCTGATCCAGCTCAAGAAACAAAAATTCAAGATCGCCGCGACCCACCTGGGAGAGGACTCCATTCTCTATACCGAGCTGGATTACACGCAGCCGCTGGCTTTGGTCTTCGGCAACGAATCCGAAGGCATCTCCGAGCAGGCCCTGGACCTGGCGGATTACAGGATCAAAATCCCGATGTTCGGGATGGTTCAGAGCTTAAACCTCTCCGTCTCGGTGGGGATTATTCTCTACGAGGCTTTGAGGCAGCGGTTCGACAAAGGCTTTTATGAGAGCCGGAGAATGTCGCCGGAAGAGTTCGAGGAATATTTGAACAAATGGCTTGATCTATAAAAAAGGGGGACCGATTCTGGAAACCATCCGCGATCGGTCCCCGGGCGATTATATCTTGTAGATGATCCCCGAGGTTTTGTAGATTTTCTGGAGCTGTTTGGACAACGGCTGGTCCTTTTCCGTCTGCTGCTGGACTCTTTTGTCGATATCCTCGAACAGCTTTTTCACGCTTTCATCCGACTTCTGGTTGAATTCCTGGATCTGCTTCTGGTAGACCTCGTTGGATTTTCTCGTCTGCTCTTGAAGGAGCCGGGCATTGTTCTCAAAATCCCCAAAAAAACCCTCGAAGCCCCTTTCATCTTCGCCGATCTCGACCTCCAGGCTCATCGTCTTTTTGTCGCGCACC
>JAPKZH010000094.1 GCA_026393905.1 Candidatus Aminicenantota bacterium | reverse complement strand
TCGCTCCAGTCGTTCCGCTATCGGATGACGCCTTTCCGGGGCGGGAGCGATCACGGTATCTTCATCGAGTCTGACGCCGGCATCCCGGCTCTTTCCTTCAATGTCTGGCCTGACATGTGGTATCACACGGACAAGGACACTCCCGATAAGTCCGATCCGACTCAGCTCAAGCGCGTCGCTTTTATCGCCGCGGCTTCGGCGCTGGCGACGTGCTCGGGCAATGAGGACGTGCTGGAGGGCCTCATCCGGGAAACCTACTCCGACCGGCTCCTGTTCATCCAGGATACGGTCGCCCAGGCGGTTTCGAATCTGTCCCGGCTGAAAACCGACGACAAGGGGGTCGCCTTCAAAAACGCCTTGAACAACATGAACGAGTCCGTGCGGCTGAGCAAGGAAGTCGTCCAGGGGATCCGTGAGCTCGCTGCAGGCAAGCCGAAGGCGACAAAGCATGTGGATCTTGCGCTTGCCGGGCTCGACAGGCTGGCCGCAGCGTACGCGGGATACCTGAAGGGAACCTACGAGGACATGGCCCGTCTCATCGGCTTTCGGCCGGAGATCTCGAAGCCCTCGGCCGATGAGATGAAACTGGATAAGATCATTCCGAGAAAGGTCAAGCCGGCTAAGCTCGGGGATATGTTCCCTTCCACCGAGCTCTTGGAGGCGTTGCGGAAAAACCCCAAAATCCAGATGCAAGTCTTTATGAAATACAGTTTCAACGCGCTCAGGGAGATGTACATCGCCATCGACGGCCGCCGGACGCTCGGCCAGATCCGCAACTTACTGAGCTTCGAGTTTACGCCTGTCGACGCGGCTGATATGCTGGGCATCGTCAAATGTCTGGAAGACGCGAAGCTCATCGAAACGGCGCCAAAACCGTCCAAGTAAAGATTGGGGTCAAACCTACTCTTTACGCATAATTCTCTTGGGGAGCGTGCGTAACGAGTAGGTTTGACCCCGGATTTGAATCAAGTCATTATATGATCTCGAGATAGTCCTTGCCGGGTAGCTTTGGGAAGGGCGCGTGCGGTTCGACCTGGTACCAATAAGCAACCGAGGCTATATCATCCTGGAGGGGTAGGTATCGCCCGCCGGACCTCCAGCCCAACGCCTGGATCGTCACCTTTAGGTCTTTCTCGAAGCGCACCGGGTCCATGATGTGCCACCGGTAGAGGCCGAAGCGCTGCTCGACATTGTAATGGCCGTCGCCCCGGATGACTTGAGCCAGGCCGGCGTAGGGCGTCGTAAACTCGGTGTATCGAATTACGCCATCCGGGCCGGGGGCATCGAAATCGTAAGATCCGCAGAAATAATCCTCGGTGCCGGTTCCGGCGATCGTCGGAAAATCCGTGTCGCCGTCGAGGAAGAACTTGATTTCTCCCTCGCCCCACCAGCCGTTGTTGTTGACGCCCCAGGCCATATAGGTGCCGACATAGTGGCCCCAGCCTTTGACGCCGTCAAGGAGCATATAGACGTTCTTATACGGCAACGGATTGACCCGCCGGAACTGGGCGTGGAAATAGGCGGCATCCTCGGGCACCTCGGTCAGGGTGTAATTGATCTGGTAGTAGATCGTGAAATTTTCCTCGGCCATGTTTTCCAGGGTAACCTTGAAGGACTTGCGGAAAGGCATCTGCCAGTAGGAGTTGAAAGCCCGCCCCGGGTTGACACAGACCGGCAGGGACGAGATTTGGGCGTACCTTCCCCAGCCGCAGGCGAAGAAATCGCCGATCGGAGCTTCGATCGAGGGCTCCTTTTCGCCGTCCCAGTAGAATCGCAGGATGGCAAAGCGCCAAGTGCCGGAGGGAGTCATCCAGATCTGTTGGATGGCGCCCATGCCCTGAACATCGGCCAAGACGAACGTCTCTTTCGGCTTGATCACGACATAGGGTGATACCTTCCAGCCCTGGCCGAGGTCGCGGGCGGATTTCAGGGCTGGCCCGTCCTTTGACATGCCGGCCTTGCCTTTTTCACCCGTGAAATTTTCCGGGCTGATCGACCGCGTCTTGGCATGAGACAGCCGAGAGAGGTTCCCCAGGTCAAGATAGAGGCCGTCAAACGGCTTCTTCTCCTGGGCAGCGTAAAGAACGATCCCCGCCAACAGAATGACTGCCAATTTAACAACAGCTTTCTTCATAAAAACCTCCTTCCGAAATCGTTGACTTGATTTATATTTGCCGCGTCGAAAAAAGTCAAGCTTGATCGGGTTCAAACGAGGACTGGACATCGATCCAATATTGGCATTTTCCTATCGTGTTAGTCACCCAAGGAATCGATCAAGGACTCGTCGACCCGTCGAGCTGCGTCCAGGGGTGAATACAAGATACCCGGCCGCAGGAGCGGTCGCGTGTCGCTTAAGAAGTGCGGATCGGAAACTTTCAAGTTCAAATTCCTCCGGAATTGCGATTTCCGGACCTTGAGCCCCTGATCGGCAAGATAGACTCGGAAAGCCGAGACGATCCGATGCGGATTGGCCTTCCCTTTCGTCAGGCCATACCATAGATCAAAAAGGTCACGGCCCTTTTTTCTTTGATAGAGCGCTCTAAGTTTCGTCGCGAGAAGCTCCTCCAGCGAGTAAATTGCCAGAACGCATCGGCCGGCAAACCAGCGGGAATCGATTTCGTATGGGATGGGCATAATCGGAAATACGGCGGCGTGTTCTCTCGTATTGACTTCGACCTTTATGCGAAGAGAGACCGCTGGGGGAAATTCGGAGGTCGTATGATAGGTCAGAATGACGCCATCCTCTTTCTGCCGCGTTCTCGGCTTTCCAAGGATGGGTTGACAGATTCTTTTGACGGCGCTCAAAACCTCTCCAATTCCCTCAGCTTCCCTTTGGACAAAATCAATGTCCTCGGAATACCGAACGGCTGGACTGAGATGGATTTTATGAAGCGCCGTCCCCCCTTCTAAAAAGGAGCTTCTCATGCACGAGAGGGTTCTGATAGAATTCGACAAGCAACCGGCTGATGATCAGATCCTGCTCGACCTGAGCGTCCGAGACCCATGGGGCGAATTCTCGCCATTGAATGATATCAGCGCGAGGGATCATAATTCGTCCGCCTCAATTTTCAGGTTTTCATAGATATTCCATTTCCGAATCCAACGGGAACTTTCCCGAGGACGAGAGGACTCTAAGAGAACCGGGGAAGCTGTCTTAATTCGCGTGAACTCAGCGAGACCTTTTGTCCGAGAATCGAAGCCCAAGTTGTCCAAAATGAGCCCCAATCGTTGGAGGGGAGCCAGCGATCTTTCTTTATGTGCGACTTTCAGCAATCCCTGAGGGGCAAGGCGCGCGCCAAGCTCGGCTAGAGTCGTCGCGACCAGACTCAATCCCCCAACAGCTTTGGAATATCGAACCAGGTCCACAGCGGTCAATTCGGGACTAGAAACCCTCATGAAGCCCGTCTCCGTCTTTTGATTGCTCAAAAAGGCGGGATCAGGGAAATCAACCTTACGGAAAAAGCGAACTTTAAGCGTCCTCTCTTGAATCGGCCTGAACTGCCGGGTTGCCAGGACATGGAATTCCTGGGGTTTTTGATGCGAAGCACCCCAGATGGCAGCGGCACTCAAGAGCCCGACATAGTAACGGACGTTTAGGAAGTCCATGAGGGAATGGATAAACCATTCGGGCGGAAGAATCCCCGTCAAACGGAATTCGATGGGGATGATAAGGTAGAAGCCGCGACGAACAAGGAGGACTCGGTTCTTAGACTGTAACCTGGATAAGGATCTATTTGCAGCTTTTTCAGGTTGTCCGGTTTTTTCCAAGAGCTGCCGTTTTAGGAAAAAGTATTGTCCCCGCGCCTGGAGGCCGTCGATGAAACCAGGAATTGCGTCTTTTTTCATGGTCATTGCTTATATGCAAATTGCGACAGTCATTGTCGCAATTTGCATATATCCACAATCATGCCGAAAGTCTAACACAACTGGATTCGGGAACGCAAGCGGCGGTTTCTTCCGAATATTTCCCAAGGTCGGCTCGAAAAAATCGCGGAATTATCGGATAATATGCAGGAACGCCGGAGGCCCCATGGAACGACATCTTAAAAATCCCATCCTCACCCGCAAGGATATTCCCGATATCCCTCCCCTGCTAACCGACGCCACATCGGTCTTCAATCCAGGCGCCGTCAAATTCGGCGGCAAATATCTTCTCATGCTCCGCGTACAGAGCCGATCACGTGAAACTTTTTTCTTGATGGCAGAGAGCACGGATGGCGTGAAATTCACCGTCGCCCGCGAGCTCGTGGAATTCAAAGGAATCGATAAGGTCAAGGAAAAAATCTACCATGTCTACGACGCCCGTATCACTTCACTCGAAGGGGCTTACTACATCATGTTCGCCATGGATATGGATAGCGGCTGTCAGCTCGGCCTGGCCAAAACAGCCGATTTCCGCAACTTCGATTTTCTTGGGATTACATCGACGGAGGATGTGAGGAACGGCGTGCTTTTCCCGGAAAAAGTGGGCGGCAAGTATCTTCGGATGGAGAGGCCCAACAAAGCGCGCCTGGAAGGAGGGCCGACGACAGGAAGCACAATTTGGCTGTCCGAATCCGACGATCTCATCCATTGGAAAGAGCAGGCCCCACTGATCAGCGGCCGCTTTCATTACTGGGATGAATTCATCGGCTCCGGGCCGCCGCCCGTAAAAACACGAAGCGGCTGGCTTCACATCTACCACGGCGTGGCCACCCATTTCGGAAGCGCCAATATCTATCAGGCGGGAGTGATGCTGATGGACCTTCAAAACCCAGCCAAAGTCATCGGCCGGTGCCGAAACAACATCCTCGAGCCGCGCGAAATCTATGAAATTTCCGGCCAGGTCCCCAATGTTGTTTTTCCCAGCGGGATGATCGTCGAGAAAGTCGATCAGGGCGGATTCGCGCTCCCTGAAAGCCCGGTGAAGGTCTATTACGGCGCCGCCGACACTTCTGTCTGTTTGGCTACGACGACCATTCGAGAACTGATCACAATCGCCCAGGAATCGCCAATCCTATAAACAAGATCGGGAAATTCCCCATCATTCTTCCTATTATCTTGGCGGGGTCAAACCTCAACAATCAACATAAACTCCTTAAACTCACTTTTTATTCTTCTTGTTGAATGTTGAGGTTTGATCCTGTTTTTTTCTTGACGAGTGTTGTATCATATTAAATAATAAAATGCATTTCCGTTTGAAATAAAGGACAGGGGGTAAAATGAGAATCAAGCCTGAAAAATATTTTTACTTTTTTATTGGATTCGTCCTTTATTCCTTAGCGTTTCCAATGGATCGTTCAACTGTACAAAAAATTATAACGGAAAATGGGGTTCCAGTCATATATAATCCGAAACAGCCCGTTCCTGCCAAAGGGGCTCCGGTCCGATGGATCCCTAGACAGGACCTGATTATTGGCAAATCAGACGGAGATGAGAATTATATATTTTCGGCTTTGCGATCCATTCAAGTCGATAACGAAGGGAACATATTTGCCCTCGACTCGAAGGAAGACAAAATCAAGGAATTCGATAAAAACGGAAAGCATTTAAGGACCTTCGGCAAAAAGGGTCCCGGGCCGGGAGAATG
>JAPKZH010000294.1 GCA_026393905.1 Candidatus Aminicenantota bacterium | reverse complement strand
GCGCCCTTGCCCCCGCCGACCATGCCGTACTTGAGGCGGGCGACTTTTGTCAGGGTTTCCTGGCCTTCGATCATCTCCGCACCTCCTTGTTAAGCCGCCTATATCATAATGAAGACAGGGCAATATTTCAAAGTGATTTAGATGGCCTCGAAAAATCTTGAAAATCTTCTCAAGGGCGATAGAATGATCCCTGTCCGATCGCTCATAAGGAGAGTCCCTCATAATGGCGAGCTGGCTGTGGGCGACGATCAGCATGCCCTGGATCGGGACATGATAGGGACAGGCGGCCTCGCAGTGGCCCGGGCAGCCGGAGCAAAGGTCAGCCCGCAGCCCGGGAATGGCTGCGTAGAACTCGATGGCTTCTCGTTCCCGGCCCTGGCCCGAGTAATACTGAGAATAACGCATGATGGTGTTGACCGGGATGCCGTGGGGGCAGGCGGGCTCGCACACGCCGCAGGCATGACGGCAATACAGATCGCCGCAGCCCTGCCGGTAGGCCTCAAGCTTGGCCTTCTCCCGGCCGCTGAGGCGTGTCCCCGATACGCTCAGGAAGTGCTCCATCTCATCATAGTTCCGGGCGATGAAGCAAATGGTGCCGACATTGGGATTCTCCAGGACGAACCGGAGCGCCGCTTCCTGGATCTCCTCCTGGCTCTGGAGTTTGTATTTCTTGATGAAGACCTCGGCCCGGTCCACTTTGTCCTTATAACGTTTCAGGCCGTCGGCGTAAAGAGGATGGACTTGCTTCTTATCTTTCTCAAGCTGCTCGACCCGGGATTTGAGCGAATAATAGAGGGCGACCGGCGTGGATTTCATGATCGTCGTCCCGATTTTCTTTTCCCGGCAGGCCGCCAGCACGCGCTCGGACTCGTCCATCTTGAGGAAGTTATAGGCCATGAGGAAGACGTCGAAGCGCCCGTCTTCGATGGCCGCCATCAGGACCTTCTCCATCGTCTCCTCGGGGTCGCGGTACCAGAATGAGCCATGATTGGACACGCCGACGTGCTTGATGCGGCCTTCGGCCTTTAGCTCCCGCATGGCGGCATGGAATCCCTCGGTCTTGAGGGTTTCCGCTTTCTCCGGCATGTGCATCATCAGGCAGTCGACGTAATCCATCTCCAGGTCCTCGAGACATTTGCGGGCCCGCTTGAGGAATCCCTCCTTCGAAAAGTCCTTCAGGACTTGGAGCTTGGTGTTGATGAAAACGGACTTGCGATCGCGGCCCTTCATTGCCTTGGCCACGACCTTATGGTGCCCGGGATACTGCTCTGCGGAGTCGATGTAATTGACGCCCGCGTCGAGGGCGGCGCGGATGAGGCCTTCGTCCATCATGAACCCGGCGCCGAGGTCGGAGACCTTGAATCCGGTGCGGCCGAGGACGCGATATTCTCTGATCTTGGGCTTTTCCCGTGGCTCCGCCTTGGCCTCTTGTCCCGTCTTTCCCCATCCGGACATGGCGCCCGCCCCGGCGGCTAGAGCGCCGGCGGCAGATTTCTTCAGGAAGCGCCTTCGGTCCATCCTGATATTTCGGCTCATCGGTCCTCCTCAACAAAAAATGTATTGTATCAATTGACTCGATGATATTCTAGGAAATAGGATGAAAAAAGCAAAAAAATAAGCTCCGGTTGTCCTGATTTGAAGCACGGTAACGAGATGGTCAGCACCAACCAGGTTGACTCACGGCTCTCCTGCTCCTGTAGGCAGCGCGAGAAGCGCGAGGGAATCGTGCTCAAGATTGTCCCGCTTCCCGCCCCGCCCGTGCCGCTCGACCAGTTCTGCCAGCTGATGGAGCAGCGGGTGACGCCATGGATGGACGACCCGAACAACATCCGTTCTCTGAGAATAATCACCCGGCCGACCAGTCTATAATAGGTAGAGGGAGAAAAATGAATACTTGACAAACGGATTGAAAATATATACTAATAGTATATATTTATGAGCGACGAAGAGGTGCGCATGAGAACAGCCAAGCTTTTCCGCAACGGCCAAAGCCAGGCCGTGCGCCTGCCCAAGGAATTCCGGTTCGAGGATGACTACGTCTTTATCAAGAAATCGGGAAATGCCGTCATCTTAATTCCGGCCAAGAACTCGTGGGATTCTCTTCTCGGAAGCCTTGATATGTTCTCCGCCGACTTTATGACCGAACGCCGGCAGCCGACGGGCCAGGAGCGAGAGCCTCTCTGATGAAATACATGCTTGACACGAATATCTGTATTGCCTTGATCAAGCGCAAGCCGCCGAAGATTCTGAGGCGTTTTAACTCTCTGGCTGTAGGGGATGTCGGCATCTCGACGATCACCCTCGGCGAGCTCCGCAACGGGACGGCCAAGAGCCAATCCGCGGAGAAGAACCTCCAGGCTCTCGAAGAATTCCTATTGCCCCTCGAGATCGCCGACTTCGATGAAAATGCGGCCTCCGCCTATGGACCGGTCCGAGCCGATCTGGAAAAAGCCGGGACACCGATCGGCCCTCTGGATACACAGATCGGTGCGCATGCCCTGAGCCTCGATATTGTTCTTGTGACCAACAACACGAAGGAGTTCCGTCGGATCAAACGGCTCAGAGTAGAGAATTGGCTGGGCTAGAGCAGATTTTTCGAATGTCTGCTTTGACCCTTGGGCGTCAACGATCGATGACTATCCAAAAGGAGAGAGTAAAGGCGCGTCTTTGTCTGAGGCGGTCTTTTCGGGCTTTCTACGATGACGGCGCCGCCTTCACTGACAGCAACTCTGAGCCAGGAGGTCCGCCGGGCTACCGTTCAGCAACCCTCACTGTTTGACCTGCCCGGGGAGGACGGAGGCGAAAAATGAGCCCACAAAGATCCCGCCTGCTTTATCAACGTATCCGGCAAATCCTAGAATCGGCCCGGTCAACCGCCGCGCGGTCGGTCAATACCGTGCACGTCGTTGCCAATTGGCTTATCGGATGGGAAATTGTAGAGGCGGAACAGAAAGGAAAGAAAAAGGCCGAGTATGGCGACGCGTTGCTTGAAGAACTATCCGGATTCCTCACCGCGGATTATGGCCCCGGCTATTCCGGCACAAATCTTCGATGGTTTCGCCAGTTCTATCTTGAATACCAGTCGCTGTTGCCCGTCCGAATTTATCACGCACTGCGTGATGAATTCACGGAAGGTTCGTCCCAGAAGCAAATTCTGATTTATCACGCATTGAGTGATGATTTAAGCCGAGCTTCTTCGAACGCGGAGCCGGCGGAACCGCTTGGGTCGGTGATTTCCGACGCATTGCGTCGGAAATTGCCCGCGACAAGCGCGGATGAAATCGCCGACTCGACGCGCGCGGAAGCGAATGACTTGAGATTCAATGCGCGTACCGCGAAATCCTGGAAACCCGGCCTTCTACATCCGAAGCTGTCCTGGACGCATTACCGCACGCTTTTGCGGGTTGACAAACCGGGAGCCCGCGCGTTCTATGAGATTGAGGCCATCAAGAACAACTGGGCGGCCCGGGAGATGGAGCGACAGATCAACAGCCTCCTGTACGAGCGGCTCGCTCTGAGCCGGGACAAGAAGGGGCTGATGCGGCTGGCTTTGAAAGGGCAAGAAGTTCAGAAGCCGGCCGACGTCTTCAAGGACCCGACGGTCATGGAGTTTCTCGACCTGCCGGAATCGCCCCGGCTGGTCGAATCGGACCTCGAATGCGCCCTGATCGACAACCTCCAAACGTTCCTTCTTGAGTTGGGCAAAGGATTTGCGTTCGTCGCTCGACAGAAGCGCCTCACGCTGGACGGCGATCACTTCTACATCGACCTGGTGTTCTACCACACCATTCTGAAATGCCATGTGATCATTGACCTCAAAACCGGCAAGCTGACGCATCAAGACTTGGGCCAGCTCCAGTTGTATGTGAATTATTACGACCGCGAATGCCGGACGCAGGGCGACGGCCCGACACTCGGCTTGATCCTCTGCGCGGACAAGAATGATGCCGTAGTGCGGTATACATTGGGCGAGGATCAGCAGAAAAAAATATTCGCCAGCCGCTACAAACTGCACCTTCCGACGGAAGCGGAGCTGAAAGCGGAAATCCGGCGCGAGCTTCGAGCGTTGCCGCAGAAAGGAGGCGCCAAATGAATCCGCATGTCAACACCATCGCCGGCCGCCGCAGCCTCCGGCAGCCCCAACGGGATTCATTGGAGGTACTCGCTCGGCTCTGCGACATTGTTCCGATGGAGAAGGACGCCGATGTCGAAAAGGCGCTCAAGGCTATTCAATCCGAGTACGCATCCGTAACGGACTTCGAGCGCGATTTTCCGTCGGTCTGCTTCGCGCTGGCGACCGGAGTGGGCAAGACGCGGCGAGGGCGACGCTGGAGGTCATCCATCGCGAGTTCGAACGATTGCCGCGTTCGGCCGATCTGAATAAGCCTGAAATCCAGGAGAAAATCGTCGTAAAGGTCAAGGAAATTATCACGCCGGCACAAAAAGAATTGGAGGGGACGGTCGAACAAGTGAACGTGGATGAGATCGTAGCTAAGACTATCGCCTTGCGAAATGAGCTCACGATCGACATTCCCCGCATCACGGTCCAGCCCGTGGGCGACGTGAAGCGGGGATACCGGGAATTCAAGCTGGACCTGGCGAGTGTCCGCCTTCAGCCGGCGGACAATGAAATTCTGATCCAGGAATTACACCGGAGGAAACAGGTTAGGCTCATGAGCGGCACGGGGATCGTCACGGAGGCACGGCTCGAAGATTATGTCGTGCGCGGCCTAATCGATTTCGACGATATCTGTTATGACGACCATGCGGAGCTTCTCTATGATTTGGCCGGTCAAGTCGTTGCCCATCTCCGGTCGTATCTCAAGGATGAGACCGAGGTATTGAACGTGCTTCAATACCACCAGCAAGCGTTGGTGAATCTGATCCACTCCCGAATGAAGGATCATTATGAAGAGAAGGCGACGGCCTACGAGTCGCACGTGAGCGGCGGAATCACGACGCTGCGCGCGAATAGTTATTCGGTTCCGGAGGAAGAAGTCGCCCGGGACTTCCGCGTGCCTGTGGCGGACAAACAGGACATCCGCAGGATGCTTTTTTGCGGGTTCGGAAAGTGCCTCTACCGAGTCCAGAAGTTTGATTCGGATTCGGAGCGACGATTCGCCGTGGTTTTAGAGAATGACCGCGAAGTGCTGAAATGGATAAAACCGGCCAAAGGCCAGTTCCGGATCTATTATGCCGGGGATGAGACTTATGAGCCGGATTTCGTGGTTGAGACCAAGACGGCAAAGTTCCTCTGCGAACCGAAAGCCGCCAACGAAGTGAACGCCGAAGACGTTCAGGCCAAAGCTAAAGCGGCGGCGGAGTGGTGCTCTAATGCGACGGCGCACGAGCTGGAACATGGCGGCAAATCGTGGACGTATCTGCTTATCCCACACGACGTTATCGCGGACAACATGACTCTGTCGGGGCTTGCTGGTCGCTCAAGAGGTTAAGCGGTCCTCGTAGAATTTATAAGAAATCGCTTTTCTGCGGGGGTGGCTGGGCAAGCATTCATGCGTCGATTCACCTCGTAATACTACACGCCGATTCTTGACAACGCATTTCCCGAGGTGTTATTCTTTGGCCAAGCAGCCGTAAAGGGAGAAAGTGCTATGAAATACTTCAATTCTCAGGTCGATAATCCTTCCAGTTTAGTCGAGGGAATTGCCACGGCAAAAACTAAATTCTTGTTAATGGGTTTCCTCCTTTTTAGCTTTGGCTGCGCTATTCCGAAATTGGAGCAAAAGCCGGAATGGAAAGGAAAGATTGAGGTTGAAAACGGCGTTAAGGTCATCAAAAACCCAGGAGAGCCTGTTTATGGATATATCAAGCTCAAACTGAAAGAGGATTTGAGCATTGGAAGAGGCGATGACAAGAATTATTCGTTCAATCGTGTCAGAGGAGTTGCTGTCGATAATGAAGGAAACATCTATGCCGTCGATATGAGCAATCGAAGAGTCCAGGTCTTTGACCAGAAAGGAAAATATTTAAGGACAATTGGCGGAATGCGCCCGGGGCCGGGAGCTTTTCAACAGCCCTACAAGATTCTGCTCGACGAAAACACGGGAAATATCTACGTCAGTGATGGCCCGAAAATAAAGGTTTTCAATCAGGAAGGACAATTCGTCGCGGACATTATCCCAAAAGCGTTTCCGGTAGATTTCATCATCGCCGGAGAAGGGATGATTTTGGCAAAAACGGCTTCGGGACGGCCGGAAGAAGAAACCGAAGAGCTGACCAAGATCAACCTTAAAGGTGAGTCGCTGGGGACGTATGCAAGCTTTCCTTTTTTTAATATTCTGTCAACCAAAATCGATGGGGGTTATGGTTCCGGCCGCTCCGGCTTGGAGCATGACGTGTTGGTTGCTGGAATTGACCAACAAACCTGTCTCTATGGATATTCCAAAGAATACGAGCTGAACGTCATCGATAGCCAGGGGAAACTTCTTTTCAAGATCGAAAAGGATGCGCCGTATCATAATGTCACTCCAGGCGAACAGGACGAATATAGAAAAAAGGCGGCTTTAATAAGGAAAAAAATGCTTGGCAAATTCAAGGATATACAGGTTATCTTAAAACTTCCCGAACATTGGCCCTGCTTTTACAATCTTTTAACGGATAGCGAAAAACGCATCTATGTCCAGACCAATCATACGCAACACCAGCCTGAGGTTGATAAGGAAGTCGATATCTTCAGCCCGGACGGCTATTATTTATATAAAAGTGTCATCCCGTATTTCACCCGCGTGATAAAAAGCGGATTCCTATATTCGAGTTTTGCCGATGAAAAAAGCGGTGTGGAATATGTCAAGCGATTCAGGATCAAGAACTGGGAGCAGATTAGGGCGAGAATATAAAAAAGCAAACGCAAAAGGATAGAGGAGGGACGATGAAAACAAAAATTCAATACCTCTTGATCGGTCTTTCCGTTTTTTGCTTTGTTTTTGTAGAATCCAGAGAAAATCAAAAACCCAAATGGAAAGGGAAAATCACCGAAGAAAAGGGCGTCAAGGTTGTCAAAAATCCCAAAGAGCCTCTCTATGGGGAATTGAAATTCGATTTGACAGAGGATTTAAGCATCGGAAAGGAAAACGATGATCGCTATATGTTCTACGGGATAAGAGATATCCAAGTCGATGAGGATGAAAATATCTATGTCCTTGAGCTTAGGAATAGGAGAGTCCAGAAGTTCGGTAGAAATGGCCAGTTTCTTTGTCCGATCGGCAAACAGGGACAGGGGCCCGGCGAATTCCAGATGCCTTCCTTGATAATCGTTGACGATAAAAACGGCATCGTCGGTGTCCAAGACCTAAGAACGCTAAAGATTTTCAATAAGGACGGGAGCTATTTGAACAAAGATATCCCCTTTGAAATTTACAACAGTCAGCTCGTCGTTGATGCAAATGGAAATCTATGGGGAATCGGCTCTGAGAGTGAGGGTTCTGATGATGCCAGCCCTGCTCTTTTTAAAATTTTGAAGAGATACAACGCTCAAGGGAAAGATGAGAAAAAAATTGCCAGATTCCCTTATGACATTTTTCGAGAAAGGACAGGAGTTTCGGAAATTACGGTCATATCCAGAGAAGAATATGATTTGTTTTTGTCTCCAGCCAACGAAAGAAAACTTGGTTTATGGCTATTCCAAGGAATACGAGTTGAACATCGTTGATTCTGAAGGCAAATTGCTCTTTAGAATCAAGAAGGAAGAGCCGTATCAGAATTTTTCGGCGGAAGAAAAGCGGAAAGGCGGAAAAGGCAAGTTTCCCGAGCACAAGCCTTTCTTCTATTCGATCTTCACAGATAGCCAAGGCAGAATTTATGCGCAGAGGAATAATCCCGATCCGACGGAATATGTCGGGAGGACGTTCGATATTTTTAACAAGGATGGATATTATCTTTACAAAACAACTTGCCCTCTTCACCCGTACGTGATTAAGAACGGATTTTTTTATACCCAAGTGGTCAATGACGACACGGGAGAGGTGTTTGTCAAGCGATTCAAAATCAAAAACTGGGACGAGATAAGGACGGGAATCCAATAAAAAGCGGTCCTAAGTCTTTTCTTTCTCCAGCCTCTTTTTGATCTTGTCGAAAGCGGCCTGGGCTTCGGCCTTGATGTCGTCAAACTTCATGAGGGATTCAGCGAATCCCTGGGCGTCGGGGCAGGCGAAATTCGGCAGAATCCCCAGGACGAGCCTCTTTTCCTCCGGACGGTCCGCCAGGCCATAGGCCAGCTTCAAGTCCCTGACGACGGATTCGGGAGAACGGAATCTCTCGAGACCGATCAAACGGACGTAAGCTTGCAAAGTCAAGAACTCATGGACCTCGTTTTTCGTGGTCCGGTTGATCTGGAGCACGTCATCCTTGGCGGTGATGGTCGGCCAGATGGCCAGGGCGCGCACGGCCGCGTCCACCACCTCGGCATCGGGGTCTTCCAGGGCCTCGCGGAGCAGGGGAAGCGCACTGTCGTCTCCGATCCTTCCTAGCACGTGGAAGAGCATCGATTTATTCTTTATGTCTTTCTCTTTGTCCAGTTTCCCCTTGACCGCGCCGGACCTCGCCAGCGGATTGGATATCTTTCTGGCAAGCGCGACGACCGCATTTTCGATCTCTATCTGTTCCTGCTCGTTTTCGGTTTTGAGGAGGAGGTCGAGGAGGCCGGGGGCATCCGAGGGTGTGCCGATGACCTTGAGCGCCCTGAGCGCAGTCTGGCGCACCTTGGCCGAGGAAGACTCTTCATTCTTGACGAGCCATGCTTTCCCGGCGAAGATCCGCCGCTCTCCGATGCTCATGAGGAGTTCATTCAGGACGTCGTCGGCGGGCTGCTTGGCTAGGAGGGAAATGACTTCTTCATCGACCTCCCGACCCTTCAGCCCCCAAAGACTAGTGCGCGCGATTTCCTGTTCCTTCCTCTGGGATTTTGTCGCCGCTTCGGCCAGAAAAGCGACGGTTGAGGCGTCACCCACTTTTTCGAGCGCCTTCAACCCGGCCATGCGGACAGGCTCTTGAGGGCTCCGGGCAGCCTGGAGGACGGGGGAAAGAACCTGATTCTTGGGATATTCGGCGAGGACGGCCAGGAGCTGGACCTGGCCGGATTCGGGAAGCTTGGGGAGCAGCGTGCAGATAGGGGTGATGCTCGATGCATCAAATACTTTTTTAACCATGTCGATGGCCGGCGTCTGCATATCCTGGTCGGCGCCTTCTAGCGCGGCCAGGATGATTTTCATGGCTTGGTCTCCGGCGGCGGCGATCTTTCCGCTCATGGCCGCGCGCCGAAGGGGGGCCGGGAGCTTGAGCCCGAGCAATTGATTATATATTCCCGATGCCGCGTCTGCGTTTTTGAGCGCCATAAAATCTTCAGCGCAGACGAGAAGGGCGGACCCGATTTGGGCCTGGAGCTCGCCCTTGGTTTTTCCCAGGGCGGTCGTGAGGACGCCTGCGGCTTCCTTGCCCCCGATCCGGCCCAGGGAAAAAACGGCGGCTGAAGCGATGTCTTTTTTTGAATCCAGGATCAATACGCCGAGCATCGAAACCGCTGCCTGAGTTTTTCTCTTTCCCAGAGAGGAAATGATGCCGAGTTTGATATCGCCTTTAGAATTTCCCAGAGCTTTGAGCAGGGCTTTGTCGGCGGCATCTCCCGGGATTTTTTCCAAGGCGTAGCGGGCCATATCGGAAGTCTCTTTTTGGACCAGCATCTTTTCGAGAACGGGAACGGATTTTTCGCCGCCGATGACCCGCAGCTGGCGGCAGACGGCCATCTTGGCGACCGAGGTGGCTTCGGAACCGAGAAACGCCAGGAGTTTCTCCTCGCAGGCCAGCCTCGCCTCAGCAACATCTTTATAGGCGAGGACGTAGTTACGAAGGCTCCAAAACGCTTCCGAATTCAACCCGCCTTCGTATGTAGCCAACCGCTTGAGAATGTCGTCGAGATACTGTGGGGCTGTAGTTTTCGTGCCTTGCCCGCCGGATTGAACGGCCCGCATCGGCAGCGGAACT
>JAPKZH010000121.1 GCA_026393905.1 Candidatus Aminicenantota bacterium | reverse complement strand
TGGGCAATGCCCGGCGGCTTCCAAAACGGCGGCGCTGTGATAGGCTACAAGGATTATGATCTGAAAGCGGGTTACACCGATGAGCTGGCCATCGGGCTTGAAAAAGAGCTCTTCGCAGACTTCTCCATCGGCGCCCGGTATATCCGGAAGTGGGACCGCAATCAGCCGAACATGGTGGATGCCGCTCAGATTGACATCGACAAACTGATGTCCACGGGCGAGCTCGATTGGAGCAAGAACTGGACATCAAAAACGGTCGTCGATCCCTACAACGGCCAGACGCTGACCTATTACGAGAAGATCAACCTGACGGCCACCGAGATCTACATCGTCAATCCTCCGGGGCTCAACAGGGACTACGACGGATTTGAGATCACAGTGAACAAGCGGTATTCCAAGGGGTGGGCGCTGAATCTTTCCTATGTCTATGCCAAATCCAGAGGTTTGCTGACCACGACTCGAGCCGATGAATCCCTGGGCGGCGCCGTTGGGGGTTTCTTCCAGAGTCCCAATGCCCATACCAATGCTCTCGGCACGCTGCCGCTGGAAAGGCGGCATCAGGTCAAACTGGAAGGTCTTGTCAAAGGCCCCTTAGGAATCAACCTCAGCGGGTATTTCCGATACCTCTCCGGCCTGCCCGTCACCCGGACGACTTCCAACAACTATCTGGGTCTGTCCTTGAAACAAAATGTGACAATCTACGCTGAAGAAAGAGGTCACACATTCTTGCCGCCTGCCTTGCAGCTTGACTTGAGACTGGAAAAGACCTTGAGGTTAAAGCCGCTCAACATCGCCGTCTTTGCGGATTGCTTCAACCTCTTTAACCGAGGAGTGGCCACGGGCATATGGACAAATTCCAGCAATCTGACCACCTACAAATACCTGCAGATGACCGCGATCAACGATCCACGCATTTTCCAGCTGGGAGCCAGAATCGAGTTCTAGTTCACTCGCAGCAAGCACAAAGGGAGACACTCGGTGTCTCCCTTTTTTTTTCTTTAAAAGAGAAGGAGGAGATCCTGTCCCCAAGAAAAGGATCTATTTGATCGTGGATATTTTTTTGATGACGTCTTTGGCTATCGCCACATCGGGATCGTCAGGAGGACTCGTTTCGACGAATTTGTTGAAGGATTCGACGGCCTTCTGGATGTTGCCCTTGTTCAGCCAGGCATACCCCAGTTTCAAATAGGATTTGGGCCAGTCGGGCTTGATCCGGATAGCCATCTCGTAGTACCGGATGGCTTCGTCGGCGTTGTTGGCCTGCATCATGATTTCGGCGACATTGTAGGCCAGGGCGTGGTCGGCGGGATCGATTTCGATGGATTTTTTGAAGTATTGTTCGGCCTCCTTGAATTTGTTCTGCCTCAGATAGGCGTCTCCGATTCCGGCGTAGACCTGGGCCATGAGCTTGTTGTCCCTTTTATCGGGAGCCTCGCCAGTCAACCCATCAAGGACCTGCTGGTACTCGGCAATGGCCTTATCGTATTCCTGGAGCTCCATGTCACAGTTGGCCACGTTGAGCCTGACCTTGGACAAGGTCGGAAATTTTTTGATGAATTCCTGATAGAAGGCCAAGGCCTCGGCGAATTTCTTTTGTTCAAACAGGACATTCCCCTGAAGCAGCATTTCTTTGGAGCTGTCGCTGACGCCCTCCGCCTGCGCATTTCCGACTTCTTTCTTCAGGATGATTTTTGGCTCGGGATTTTTTTTGACGCCGGAGACCTCCAATTGGACGAAGGATTGGACAAAACCTTCCTTGGCCGTGGTCACAGAGATGATGCCTTTGCCCAAACCGATGAATCCCCACTGCCCCTTGGCGTTGGAAACGGCCGTCAATTTATTGGAAAACTGCAGGTATTGGAGGATGATCAAAGCTCCTTCGA
>JAPKZH010000111.1 GCA_026393905.1 Candidatus Aminicenantota bacterium | reverse complement strand
CCGTCGAAAAGCCGACGGGGCCCCCCTCCGCTAGGGGGGCCTCAGTGGCGATCCCCACGCCTCTTTGAAATCAAATAAACGGCTTAATTTATATTGTACGTGTTTGACATCGCGTCTCGGCCCGAAGTACAATTTTCGGCTCCGAGTGCTTGCGCTAAGCCGAGAACGGGACCCGCGTGAAGCTTACGATCATTCGGGATTCGCCAAATCAACGTCAAGGAGGTCTAGAATGCAATTAAAAAATTCTTCAGCCAGCGGCTGGAAGATCTTGTTGTTCGTTCTGGCGCTCTGCGTGCTTGCCGGATTCGCTATCCATAACGTCGCCGCCAAGGCCAAGCCGCAATCGGCCGTCACCCTAGCCTATCAGTTTCCCGAAGGCAAAACGCTGACGTATCAGACCACGAGCACTCAAACCCAAAACCTCGATGTCATGGGTCAGGCGCTTTCGACCGAGAGCAACTCCGCCATCGAATTCACCCTGCAGCCGAAAGGTTTGAAAGAGGGACAGTATCAACTTGGTGTGACGATCAATGCCTTCAAAGTCGAAGCCCAATCCCCCCAAGGCGGTATGACAGCGGACGCGAGCTCCGTGGTGGGAAAAAGCTTTGACATGATCCTCTCCCGCTTGGGCAAGGAAATCGATACTTCCGGCGCGTCGTCCATTCAATACAATATGGGCCTCGCCGGAACGAGGGACCTCGGCGCAAGTTTTCAGGCTTTCTTTCCCGACCTTCCCGAAAAGTCCGTCAAAACCGGGGATTCTTGGCCGAGCCAGGATGCGGTCACTCAGAAAAGTGATGCCGGCGATATCCACGTTAATTTTAATATCGTGAACACTCCGGAAGGCTTCGAGACGGTCGACGGATTCGAATGTATGCGGATCAAGGGCGCGGTGACGGGCAAGATGACGGGGAATCTCGAACAGCAGGGCATGGCCTTATTGTTCGACGCCAAAATCGACGGCACCCAGACCTGGTACTTCGCGGTGAAAGAAGGGATCCTCGTCAAGACAGAGACAAAAGCAACTATCGGGGGCGTCATCACGGCAGGAGATCCGGCGAATATCACCATTCCGATGACCGGCGAAATGCGGACGGAAACTCACCTGATAAAAAAATAGAGCCTAAAAACGGGATCAGGTTCGCGGATTGTACCATCGACATCGGTTTCGAGGGAGATGAGAGAGAGGGAGTTCGTCGCCCAGGGAACGCGCGAAGAGATCGTCAAATCCAAAAAGTCGCGTACCGCTTGTTATTTAAAGAGACCTCTGCAGGTCGATCAGACCTCGCTGAATTCGGGAGGATAGACAACCACTCCCTGCAAACCCTTAAGCCCTTCCCTAACAAGCTCGAGGGCCATGAAAACATCATCAGGGACGTCAAACGGCGAGCGGATGCTCCATCGGCTCGCGGGCTCGAAGCCGAACCTTGGATAATAGGCCGCATGGCCCAGAACGATAACCGATTTGAAACCGAGCTTGCGAGCTCTTTTCAAGCCTTCCTTTACGAGCTGACCGCCGATTCCTTTCTTTTGATATTCGGGCAAAACCGCCATCGGGGCCAGGGCCAGCGAGGGGAAAACCTTGCCCTCGCTTCTGATTTCTATGGGATAAAATAAAATATGCCCGACGATGCGGCCTTCCATTTCCGCCACCAGAGACAACTCGGGAATAAATTTCTTTGTCTTTCTCAGCCTTAAAATAAGCTGTCCTTCATTCTTCTGGCCGAAAGCAAGATTATTGACGACCGTAATGTTTTGATGGTCTCCGGCTGTTTCTCGTCTGATTTTAACGTCCATTCTAGATATCCAATTCCAACTGCGGATTTTTCCTTTTGATAATCTTAAAGATTACTCCTATAAATTCTTCAGCTGTTTTTATCGCCTCCGCTGCTTCATTTTTCGAGCAGGGGACGTCGGGCTCATAAACAAGCAAATGCCTTTTTCTTCGCATGAAATCATAATCATTCAGAACCCTTCGAAATTCTTTTCCTAAGTAAGAAGTCACAAATCTTACGACCGTTAGATGCTTATCTTTGACTTCAGGTCTAAAGCCTTCCCAAAACATCAGGGCTAGACCAGAACGAAGCATGGCATTATAAGCATAAGAATAAGCACAATCTTCATCCTCCGATAAATTTCTTCTCGCCGTCGAAATGTCTTTAGTCGCCCTTCTCATTAAATTCAAGGCGGCTTTTTCGTCAACCGAGCATCTTTTTATTCGACCTTCTTTAAGAAGGTCTTCAACAGCCACCTTATAAATCATTCTCGTTACCAATTAGCATAATTTTGGGCCTTTTTAGAAAATCAAGAATAAAGCCGCTCTTTCCTTTTTTCTTTATTTCATACTCTTCCCAAGAATAAATGGAAAGGCTTATTTCCCGTTTCAGCTTTTGCTCCAGCTCTCTCGTTTTTTCATTCAATAACGAAATATCTGGATCTCCAATAATCATGACGTCAATATCACTGCTTTCTTTCTCACTTTTTGAAGCAAAAGAGCCGTAAATAAAGGCAAATTGAATGTTTCTTATTTGAGAAAGTGAATTTCTTATGCTCCCCTCTAGGCCGATCGTTTTAGAGACAATGCTTTTTAGCTCTTCAAAAAGGGGATGATCTGGATCGATGGAATAATAGACTAGATTGCCGGTTCTTTGGGCTTTTAACAATTGATCACTCTGGAATTTAAGCAATTCTCTTCTTATATTCCCCACAGAATATCCTAATAATCGCTCCAGCTCCCTGAGGTAATATTTCTTGCCGGGATTCGTAAAAAAAAGGGCAAGCAAATCCCGGCGGGTTTTTGATTTAGAGATATACAGGCTCTCGAGCATTTTGTACTCCATTATGAGTACAATGGTACTCATTCTTGAGTACAAGCGCAATCTTAACTGGCGAAAGTGGATTGTCGGCCACTCAATTGCGAAGTGCAAATTTAAGTCGTGTCCTCGGATTTTCGAACAAGACTTTTTTCGGGTTGAATTTATCCGGCTTCCAGTTCCCCACCCATGTCAGAAGCCCCTCAGAATCATCCCGATTTTTTACCGCTTTCACACAATCATAGTATCCGGATATGCTCCCGCAGTCTTCCGGCGGGCCGGCCAATTGTCCATCCAGGCATTCCGGATAT